>NZ_CADEAU010000086.1 GCF_902825405.1 Micromonospora maritima
ACCCCCGCGCGCTCTGCGCGGTCGCGACCGCGGCCGTGCCGGGCGCCACCGAGGACGACGTGGCCGTGCTGGCGGTGGAGCACGCGGTCCGGCCCAGCCGGTCGGCCGGCATGGAGGTGCCGGCGGAGCCGACCGCACCGAGCCGGGTCCGGCACTGGCTGACCGCCCAGCTCACCGAGTGGCAGGTCCCGGAGGCGGTGGTCGGCGCGGCGGTGCTGTGCACGAGCGAGCTGACCACCAACGCGCTGCTGCACGCCGGCACCGCCGCCCGGGTCGAGATCGACCTCAGCGCGGAACGCCTGCTGGTCTCCGTCGCCGACTCCGGCACCCGGGGGCAGGTCACCCGGGCCCAGACCGACACGCTGAGCAGCCGGGGCCGTGGGCTCGGCCTGATCGAGGAGCTGAGCGACGCCTGGGGCACCGACCCGACGGTGCGCGGTTCGACGGTCTGGTTCGAGATTCTCATCCCCGGGGGCGGGTCGCGCGTCGACGGCCCGGCGACGGGGTAGGAGGCGCCCATGGCCGACGACACGCGCCGGGGCGTCCTCTTCGACGTGGACGGCACCCTGATCGACACCACGTACCTGCACACGGTGAGCTGGTGGGAGGCGCTGCGCCAGACCGACCACCGGGTGTCGATGGCGCGGATCCACCGGTCGATCGGCATGGGTGCGGACAAGCTCCTCGACCACCTGCTCGGCGCCGAACGGGACCGGGACGCCGACGGCCGCCTGCGCGACGCGCACGACGCGCTCTACGCCGAGTACTGGGAGCGGCTGGCGCCGCTGCCCCGGGCGCGGGAGCTGCTGCACGCCTGCGCGGAGCGGGGGTTGCGCGTGGTGCTGGCCACCTCGGCGGCCGAGCACGAGGTGACCGCGCTGCGCGCCGCGCTGGACGCCGACGACGTGATCGACACGGTCACGTCCTCCGCCGACGCGCGGGAGAGCAAGCCGGCGCCGGACATCCTGGAGGCGGCGCTGGACCAGTCGGGGCTGACCGCCGACCGGGTGGTGTTCGTCGGCGACTCGGTCTGGGACGTGGCCGCCGCCGGCAAGCTGGACATCCCCTGCATCGGGTTGACCTGCGGCGGCACCGGCCGCGCCGAGCTGGCCGGCGCCGGGGCGGTGGCGGTGTACGAGGACCCGGCGGACCTGCTGGACGCCCTGCCCGAGAGCGCGATCGGCACCCTCGGCTGAGCCGCCGCCGAACCGGGCCCGGTCGCCAGGCTTAGCCCGACCCCCGACGGGGCACTGGTGGCACCACCGCCCGGCCCACGGGCGGCCGAAGGGTGGTGTCGTGGAACCGGTCGATGTCGCGTTCGCTCTGCTGGGCGTCGGTGCGCTGCTGGCGGGGATCCTGCCCCGGATGCTGGAGAAGCGACCGCTGTCCATGCCGATCGCGTTCCTCGGGTTGGGCATGCTGGTCTTCCTGCTGCCGACCGGGCTGCCGACGCCGGATCCGCTGCGCTCGCCGGAGGTGACCACCCACCTCACCGAGATCGGTGTGATCGTCGCCCTGATGGGTGCCGGTCTGAAGATCGACCGGCCGTTGAGCTGGGCCCGCTGGTCGTCGACCTGGCGGCTGCTGGCCATCGCCATGCCGCTCTGCATCGCCGCCGTGGCGCTGCTCGGCTGGTGGTGGGCCGGCCTGGTGCCGGCGGCGGCGCTGCTGCTCGGCGCGGCGCTCGCGCCCACCGACCCGGTGCTCGCCTCGGACGTGCAGGTGGGCGAGCCGACCGACGTGGAGGACTCGGAGGACGAGGTGCGCTTCGCGCTGACCTCGGAGGCGGGCCTGAACGACGGCCTGGCGTTCCCGTTCGTCTACGCCGCCATCGCGATCGCCACCACCAGCCTCGCCCCGTCGGACTGGCTGGTCCACTGGCTGAGCGTCGACGTGGTCTACAAGCTCGCCGTCGGCGTGGGTGGTGGCCTGCTGATCGGCTGGCTGCTCGGCAAGCTGTTCTTCCGCGCCCCGAGCGAACTGCGGCTGGCCCGGCACTCCGAGGGCTTCCTCGCCCTGGCGGCGACGTTCCTCGCGTACGGGCTGGTCGAGGTGGTCGGCGGCTACGGCTTCCTGGCCGTCTTCGTGGCCGCGCGGGCGATCCGGGCCGCCGAGCGCACCCACGAGTTCCACGCCGTCCTGCACGACTTCGCCGAGCAGGTGGAACGGCTGCTGACCGTGCTGTTGCTGCTGCTGTTCGGCGGGGCGGTGGTCACCGGCCTGCTCGCGCCGCTGACCTGGCCGGCGGCGCTGGTCGGGTTGGCCCTGGTGCTGGTGATCCGGCCGTTGGCGGGTTGGCTGTCGCTGCGCGGCGCGCCGGGCTGCGCCACCGAGCACTGGGTGATCTCGCTGTTCGGCATCCGCGGCGTCGGCTCGTTCTACTACCTGGCGTACGCCACCAGCAAGACCGAGTTCCCGCAGGCGGAACTGCTCTGGGCCACGGTCGGCCTGGTGGTGGTGGTCTCGGTGGTGGTGCACGGCGTCGCCGCGACCCCGGTGATGCAGTTGCTGGACCGGGCCGGCGACCGTACCCGCGACGGCGCGGAGCAGGGCCGGACCGCGCAGCCGGTGCTCGACGGCGCGCGGGGCTGACCCGCGCGGGTCAGCCGGCGCGCAACCGGTCGGCCAGCGCGCGGCCCAGGTCCCGGCCGGACCGCCAGGCGCTCTGCACCCGGGGCCGGCCGAACGCGTCGCCCGCCAGACCGATCCCGTCGGCGTCCAGGTGGTACGTGCCGCCCTCGGCCACCCGCACCGGCCGGGCGTAGGTCCAGCGGTGCACGTGCGCCGAGGTGGCCGGTTCGGGCAGCCCGAGCAGGTCGCGCACGGCCTGTTCGACGGCCGGGCGGGCGGCGGTGGGTTGGAGCAGGTGCCCGGCGGCGAACTCGGCGGTGGTGTGCGCGACAAGCACGGGGGCGCCGTCGCCGCGCCGGTCGCCGTCGTCGCAGACCAGGCTCAGCACCGGGTGGTCGTTGACGAACGCGCCCCGGAAGTCGGGCCAGCGGCGGGACGGGAAGTGCAGCACCGCGGACAGCGTGGACGCCCAGCGTTGCGCCGCCACCGCCCGGGTGGCCTCGGCGAGCACCGGATCCAGCAGCAGCGCGGCCTGCGGCCCGGGCATGGCGAGCACCACCGCCTCGGCCGCCCGCCCGTCCACCCGGGGCCCGGGCTCGACGGTCATGACCAGCCGGTCGTGGGTCACCGGCAGGTTCGCGGCCAGGTGCTCGACGAGCGAGCGCAGCCCGCGCGGGGCGGCCCAGCGCACCGGGCCGGTCACCTCCTCGCGCCCGCGCGGCCCGTACGCGACGAGCGTGTCGGTCCACTCCCGCACCAGCCCGGCGGCCTGCCACTCCGCGACCACGGCGGCGAAGTCCGGGTCGTCGACGGTGAAGTAGGCGGCCCCCAGGTCGGCGGGGCGGCCGTCGAAGCGTTTGCTGGCCATCCGCCCGCCGGTCACCCGGCCGCGTTCGCGCACCTCCACCGGCACGCCCGCGCGGACCAGCTCGGTCGCGCACGCCACCCCGGCGATCCCCGCGCCGACCACCACCACACCCGACCGGTCCGACGTCATGTCGTGATCGTAGGCGGCGGCCGGCATGAACCGGCCGGCACGGGGGTAGTGGAACACCTGTTCGAGGAGAGGTGATCAGCATGGCCGACCGCAACAACAATCCGGACGCCGCCGTCAAGGACCCGGACGACTGGGTGACCGGCGACGAGCCGCCGACCGCGGCCCAGGAGTCCTACCTGCACACCCTGGCCCAGGAGGCGGGCGAGCAGGTGCCGGACGGGCTGACCAAGGCCGAGGCGTCCCGTCGGATCGACGAGCTCCAGGCGGAGACCGGCCGGGGGCGCTGAGGTCAGCGCGGGGGCAGGCGGTGCAGCTCGACCCGGTCGAGCCGCCCCGCCGCCACCCGCGCGGTCAGGTAGGTCGCGTGCGGCTGGGCCCGCCGGTCGGTGGGCGAGCCGGGGTTGAGCAGGCGCAGCCCGCCCGGCGCCACGCTGTCCCACGGGATGTGCGAGTGGCCGAACACCAGCAGGTCACGGTCGCCGTACGCGGCGGCGCAGCGCTCCTCACGGCGGGTCTTGGGGCCGGTCTCGTGCACCACGGCGACCCGCAGCCCGTCCAGCTCGACCCGGGCCACCTCGGGCAGCCGGGCCCGCAGCGCCGGGCCGTCGTTGTTGCCGTACACGGCGACCAGGCGGCGGGACCGGGTCTCCAGTGCGTCCAGCAGCGCCTCGTCCACCCAGTCGCCGGCGTGCAGCACCACGTCGGCGGTGTCGACGGCCGCCCACAGCGCCGCCGGCAGGTCCTTCGCCCGCTTCGGCACGTGCGTGTCCGCCATGATCACCAGCTCCATCCTCCCATCCTCCCCCAGCCCCGGCGCCGAAGTCGTGATCAAGGAGGGCGGGCCGGTGGAATAGGATGCGGGAGTGGGGGAGGTCGGCGGGCTGCTGCGGGAGTGGCGGACCCGGCGACGGCTCAGTCAGCTCGCCCTCGCCCACGAGGCGGAGATCTCTCCCCGGCACCTGAGCTTCCTGGAGACCGGCCGCTCCGCGCCCAGCCGGGAGATGGTGCTCCGGCTCGCCGAACACCTGGACGTGCCCCTGCGCGACCGCGACCAGCTGTTGCTCGCCGCCGGCTACGCGCCGGTCTATCCCCGGCGCGCGCTGGACTCCCCCGAGCTGAGCCGCGTCCGTGCGGCGGTCCGGCTGGTGCTGCGGGCGCACGAACCCTGGCCCGCGGTGGCGGTGGACCGCCGGTGGCGGCTGGTCGACGGCAACGCGGCGGTGCCGGTGCTCACCGCCGGCGCGGCGCCCCACCTGCTGCGGCCGCCGGTGAACGCGCTGCGGCTGACCCTGCACCCGGACGGGCTGGCGCCCCGGGTGCTCAACCTCGCCCAGTGGCGGGCGCACCTGCTGGCCCGGCTGCGCCGGCAGGCGCAGCTCACCGCCGACCCCGACCTCGCCGCCCTCGTCGAGGAACTGCGCGGCTATCCGGGCGGGACCGCGGCCGAGCCGGTCGAGCCCGGGCCGGGTGACGTGGTGGTGCCGCTGCGGCTGCGCCACGGCGACGGCGTGCTGACCCTGCTCAGCACGGTGTCCACGTTCGGCACCCCGCTCGACGTCACCGTCGAGGAGCTGTCCATCGAGACGTTCCTGCCCGGCGACGAGGCCACCGCCGCCGCGTTGCGCGCCGCGACGGCGACCTGAGCGCCGCTCAGGCGCCCTGACCCTGGTTCTGCATCAGGCCACCGTCCATGAAGTACGTCGACCCGGTCACGTAGTCGGCGTCGTCACTGGCGAGGAAGACGGCCAGCTTGGCGATCTCGGACGGCTGGGCGGCCCGCTTCCAGGGGATGCTCTGCACCTGCTCCTCCAGGTACTTCGGGTCGTCGATCGCCTCCTGGTTGAACGGGGTGAGCACCATGCCCGGCCCGATGTTGTTGACGTTCATCCGCATCGGCGCGACCTCCAGCGCCAGGCTCTTGGCGAACTCCAGCATCGCGCCCTTGCTCGTGTCGTAGTCGGCGCCGCCGGCCCGGGCCACCTCCTGGTGGATCGAGGTGATGTTGATGATCCGGCCGCCGCCGCCCTGCTCCTTGCGGTGTCGCACGAAGCGCCGCGAGCAGAAGAACGTTCCGTAGACGTTGGTCCGGATGCACCGGTCCCACGTCTCGGTGTCCAGGTCGGCGACCGGGATGCCGGAGGCGTCCACACCGGCGTCGTTCATCAGCACGTCCAACCTGTCGAACTCGGCGAGCGCCTCGTCGAACATGGCCTCGACCTGGTACTCGACGCTGATGTCGCCCTGCACCACCACGGCCCGGCGACCGACCTTCTCGATCTCGGCCCGGGTGTGGTTCGCCCCGGCGTGGTCGTGCAGGTAGTGCACCACCACGTCGGCGCCCTCCCGGCCGAACTCGATCGCGGTGGCCTGCCCGATGCCCGAGTCCGAGCCGGTGATCAGGGCGGTCTTCCCCGCCAGCCGTCCGGTCATCCGGTTGCTCCCTCCGTGTGGGCCACGCCGGTGGGCGCGGCCGTTCGGTCGCCGGCGCGGCGCGCCACGGCGTCGGTGATCCGGCCCGCGGCGATGATCAGGCCGATGTGCGAGAACGCCTGCGGGAAGTTGCCGACCTGCTCGCCGGTCGCCTGGTCGATCTGCTCGGCGTAGAGACCGAGGTCGTTCGCGCGCGCGGTGAGCTGCTCGAACATCTGCCGGGCCCGGTCGATCTCACCCGCCTCGGCCCGGCAGGCGGCCAGCCAGAACGAGCAGATCACGAAGCCGGCCGGGTCGTCGTCCCAGCGGCGCAGCAGCCCGTCCCGGGACAACCGGCGCTCCACCACGTCCATGGTGGCGCGCATCCGCGGGTCGTCGGCGGGCAGGAAGCCGACCAACGGCATGATCAGCACCGAGGCGTCCAGGTCGTCGGAGTCGAACGCGCCGGTGAACGCGCCGACCCGCTCGTTCCACCCCCGGTCGAGCACCGTCGCGCGCACCTCGTCCCGGGCGGCGGCCCACCGCGCCACGTCGGCGGGCTCGCCGATGCGCGGTCCGAACCGGACGGCGCGGTCCAGCGCGGTCCAGCACTGGACCTTCGACGAGACGTAGT
Organism: Micromonospora maritima; assembly: GCF_902825405.1. Lineage (GTDB taxonomy): Bacteria > Actinomycetota > Actinomycetes > Mycobacteriales > Micromonosporaceae > Micromonospora > Micromonospora maritima. The sequence continues at coordinate 6,612 of NZ_CADEAU010000086.1, forward strand.
GCCGCTCCGCGTCGCGCGCCTCCCACATCCCGGCGTCGGGCCGGTGCCAGTCGAGTACCGCCTGGTCGGCGAGCGTGTGCAGCAGGTGGCGGACCTCGGGCGACATCGGGTCGAGGTAGTGGCGCATCAGCCAGGCCGCGTCGAGCACCTCGCCCAGCACGTCGTTCTGCCGCTGCCGCCAGGCGTCGTTGCCGACCAGCACCGGCCGGCTGCCCTCGTAGCCGGCGAGGTGGTCGAGGTCGTGCTCGGTGAGGTCCCGCTCCCCCTCGACGCCGTACATGATCGGCACCGGGGCGTCGCCGATCCGGCCGATCGCCCGGGCCACCCAGGTGAACTGCCGGTCCGCCTCGTCCGGGCAGGCGGCCCGCCAGAGCGCCTGGAGGGTGAGGCTGAAGTCGCGGAGCCAGACGAAGCGGTAGTCGTAGTTGCGGTCGCCGCCGATCTGTTCCGGCAGTGAGGCGGTGGCCGCCGCGACGACCGCCCCGCTCGGCCCGTACGTCATGCCCTGCACCACCATCGCGCTGCGCCGCACCTGGTCGCGGTACTCGCCCCGGTAGTCGTGCAGGTCGGCCCAGGAGCGCCAGCCCGCGACCGCGTCGGCCACCACCCGCGCGGCGTCGGGCAGCGCCGGTTCGGTGCCGGAGTACGTCGGGGCGTACCCCAGGGTGAACCGGTGGGTGCTGCCGGCGCGGGCGGTGAACCGCCCGACGGCGGCCGCGTCGGTGAGGGTGAGCGGGACGTCGGCGCGCAGGTCCAGGCGGCACACGCCGGCCGCCGCGCTGATCACCCCGTCGCGTTCGACGAGGTAGGCGCGAACCCGGCCGTACTCGAAACGCGGCACGTAGTCGGTCCGCATCGGCACCTCGCCGCTGAGCCCCTCGACCACGCGGGCGAGCACGCGCGGCGGTCGCAGCCCGATCTCGTGGCCGCGCGCGCCGGGCTCCAGCGCCAGCGTGTCGGTGACGGCCGCCGTGCCGGTCGCGGTGGTGAAGACGGTACGCAGGACCAGCGTGTCGTCCAGATAGGAGCGGGTGCTGGTGAACTCGCCCTCGGGCTGGACGCTCCAGTACCCCGCGTCGCTGCCGAGCAGGCGACCGAAGACCGACGGCGCGTCGAAGCGGTGCGGGCACCACCAGTCGACCGCGCCGGCCTGGTCCACCAGCGCCGCGCTGCACCCGTCGGCGAGGAAGCCGTGCTCGCTGATCCGTCCGGTCCGCACGGTCGTGGCTACCCGGCGGGGCCGCCGGCATGCCTGGCCGCATCGGTTGCGTCGGGCGCGTTACCGCTCGCCGCCCTCGGGAACGCGACGGGTCGACGAAGGAGGATGCTCATGACCAGACCCTCGACTCCGACCGCGGCCTGGCGACCCGGAATGCCGGGCGGCGACAACCTCCCGTCCGGCCCGAGCGGTCGCCCGATGCCGCCGAGCGGGGACGGGCACGGGCCGCAGGCCGGTGCACCGACCGTCACGATCGGCTCGTACCCGGACTATCCGTCCGCCCAGCGCGTGGTGGACTATCTGGCCGACAACCGGTTCCCGGTGGAACGGACCTCGATCGTCGGCACGAACCTGACGCTCGTGGAGACCGTCATGGGGCGGCTCACCACCGGGCGGGCGGCCCTGCTGGGCGCCGGCACCGGCGCCTGGTTCGGCCTGTTCATCGGGTTGCTGTTCGGCATCTTCACCGCCGGTAACTGGTTGGCGGTGATCCTGGTCGGTCTGGTCATCGGCGCGATCTGGGGTGCCGTGTTCGGCGCGGTCGCGCACGCCATGACCGGCGGGCAGCGCGACTTCACCTCGGCCAGCTCACTGCGGGCCGGCCAGTACGCGGTCACCGTGGAGGCGGAGGTGGCGGAGCAGGCCCGGCAGCTGCTGGGCCGGATGCACCTCACGCCGACCGGCGCCACCGCACGCTGAGCGGCGCGACCCGACGAGGGAGGGCCCCGGACGGGTCCTCCCTCGGCGCGTCAGTCGTGGTAGGCCCGCTCGCCGGCGCGCAGCGGCACGTCGAGGCGGTTCTCCGGCGGGGCGAGCGGGCAGGCCCACCGGTCGTCGTAGGCGCAGCTCGGGTTGTAGAGGTAGTTCGCGTCCAACCGCACCCGGTCGCCGGGCAGCACCGTCAGGCCACGTCCGAACGTGCCCTTGACCGTGTCGGTGAGGTACCGCCCCCCGCCGTACGCGCCGTCGGAGCAGGTGGCGTCGCGCACCGGCAGGAACAGCCCGCCCCCGTACGCCTCGATCCACCAGAGCGTGAGCGGCCCCCAGGGCGTCTCGGCGACCGCCACCCGGCGGTAGGAAACGACCCCGTCGGGGCCGCCGGTGTCGATGCTCAGCCGGCCCGAGGCGGGCCGTAGCGGAGCCTCGACCACCGCGTCCGGGTCGGGCGGGAACCAGCGCAGCCCGGTGAAGCCGGGCCGGTCGTCCGGCGGCACCGGGCTGCTCGGGTGGGTGCGGAACAGCTCGTCCCGGGCCGCCCGGAAGCCGGCCAGGTCCAGGTCGGAGAGGTAGAGCCGGGCCACCCGCTCCCGCCAGTCGAGTACGTCGAGGTCGTCCATACCCCGACCCTAGCCGGGCGATCAGTTCAAATTTCTACCGACACGTCACACCAGCCTCTCGGCGCTCACTTCGACTTCCGTCGGGACACTTGTTTAAATTTTAAATAGTGCTACTGTTGCGGCATGACGGAGAGCCTGGACGCGGAGCGGACGGCCTGCTGGCGCGCGTACATCGAGTCGAGCCAGCGGCTGTTCACCCAGATCGAGGACGACCTGCGCACGGACAGCGACCTCAGCTTCGCCGACTACCACGTGCTGGTGCTGCTCTCCGAGGCGCCCGGGCAGCGGCTGCGCATGGGAGAGCTGGCCGACCGGCTGGTCTTCTCGCCGAGCCGGTTGACCTACCAGATCACCACCATGCAGAAGCGCGGCCTGGTCGCCCGGGAGTCCTGCCCGGCCGACCGGCGCGGCAGCGAGGCCGTCCTCACCGCGACCGGGCTGCTGGCCCTGCGCGAGGCCGCGCCGCACCACCTGCGCTCCGTGCGCACCCACCTGATCGACGACCTCGACGACGCCGAGGTCGCCTGCCTCACCCGGGTCTTCGAGCGGCTCGGCCGGCGCCTGCGCGCCGACCGCACCGCGTCGTCCACCCCGGCCGACAACTAGGGAGCCCGCGATGCCCGCGATCACCGTCGACGACGTCCTCGTCCTGCCCCGCCTGCCGAAGCTGGACGAGTCCACCACCTACCGCCCGGTCCGCCGGGTCACCACCGCGCCCAGCGGCTACGAGGGCGAGGGCTTCCCGGTCCGCCGGGCCTTCGCCGGGGTCCCGATGACCGAGCTGGACCCGTTCATCCACCTCGACCAGATGGGCGAGGTCGACTACGCGCCGGGCGAGCCGAAGGGCACCTCCTGGCACCCGCACCGCGGGTTCGAGACGGTGACCTACATGATCGACGGGATCATGGACCACCAGGACTCGACGGGCGGCGGTGGCACCATCACCGACGGCGACACCCAGTGGATGACGGCCGGCAGTGGCCTGCTCCACATCGAGGCGCCGCCGGAGCACCTGGTGATGAGCGGCGGGCTGTTCCACGGCCTCCAGCTCTGGGTCAACCTGCCCCGGGTCGCCAAGATGAGCGCGCCCCGCTACCAGGACATCCGCGGCCGGGAGTCGGCGCTGCTGACCACGCCCGACGGTGGCGGCCTGATCCGGGTCATCGCCGGCGAGGTGGCCGGGCACCGGGGTCCGGGCTCGACGCACACGCCGATCACCATAGCGCACGTCACGCTGCAGCCCGGCGCGGAGCTGAGCCTGCCCTGGCGGGCGGACTTCAACGCGCTCGTCTACGTGCTGGCCGGCCGCGGCACGGTCGGCACCGACCGGCGGCCGATCCACCTCGGCCAGCTCGCCGTGCACGGGCCCGGCGACGCGCTGCGGATCACCGCCGACCGCACGCAGGACGGCAACACCCCGGCGCTGGAGCTCTACCTGATGGGCGGCCAGCCGATCCGTGAGCCGGTGGCCCACTACGGCCCGTTCGTGATGAACACCCGGGCCGAGCTGATCCAGGCGGTCGAGGACTTCCAGGCCGGCCGGCTCGGGGTGGTCCCGACCGGGCGGGTGCCGCACAGCGACGGCCAGGGCGACCGCCCCTGACCTGCGCCGGGCGCCCCGGTCCACCGGGGCGCCCGGCGGCGGTCTCAGGAGACGGCGAAGATCCCGGCCACCCCGAGGATCACCATCAACAGCACCGCCACCAGCGCCCCCCGCTCCCCCTCCACCGCCTGGTGGCGGTCGTCGGTCACGGTGTTCGTCGTTTCGGCGGGCATGTCGGTGCCTCCTCGGTTTCGCGATCCAGGGGTCCGGGGTACCCCAGGCGCGTCCCACCGCCGCCGACCTGCTGCGTCGTGGTGCGGGGCCCGACCGGGGGTCCTACCGTGTGAGGACGTCGTCGACCTCGGGAGGCTGGAACGTGACTCTGCGGGACTGGTTCCTCACCGCACAGGAACGCGCCAACCCGGGGTCTGAGTTACCCGTCTGGACGAGCGGAAACCTCGCCGAGCCGTTGATTCACGGCGCCGCGTACTTCGACCGGCTGGTCCGCGAGGTGGAGGCGCTCGGGGCCGGCGACCACCTGTTCTTCACCGACTGGCGGGGCGACCCGGACGAGCGGATGCGCCCGGACGGCCCCACCGTGGTGCAGCTGTTCGCGCAGGCCGCCCAGCGTGGGGTGATCGTCAAGGGCCTGGTCTGGCGCTCCCACCTCGACGCGCTGTCCTACAGCGAGGCGGAGAACCGCGACCTCGCCGAGGCGATCCGCGCGGCCGGCGGCGAGGTGCTGCTCGACCAGCGCGTCCGACGCGGCGGCTCGCACCACCAGAAGCTCGTCGTGCTGCGCCACCCCGACGACCCGGAGCGCGACGTCGCGTTCGCCGGCGGCATCGACCTGTGCCACAGCCGACGGGACGACGCCACCCACGCCGGCGATCCGCAGGCGGTGGTCATGTCACCGCGCTACGGCTCGACGCCGCCCTGGCACGACGTGCAACTGGCGTTGCGCGGCCCGGTGGTCGGCGCGCTGGACACCACGTTCCGCGAGCGCTGGACCGACCCGATGCCGCTGGACTCGGAGAACCCCTTGGCCTACCTGCGGGACCGGCTGCGCGGCTCGGACCTGCGCCCGGACCCGCTGCCCGACCAGCCCGCCGACCCGCCCCCCTGCGGGCCGCACCAGGTGCAGGTGCTGCGCACCTACCCGGCGGTGCGTCCGCGCTACTCGTTCGCCCCGGACGGCGAGCGCACCGTCGCCCGCGGCTACACCAAGGCGGTACGCCGGGCGCGTCGGCTGATCTACCTGGAGGACCAGTACCTCTGGTCGAACGAGGTGGCCGAGCTGTTCGCCGAGGCGCTGCGCGAGCATCCGGACCTGCACCTGGTGGCGGTCGTGCCCCGGCACCCGGACGTGGACGGCCGGCTCGCGCTGCCGCCGAACATGGTGGGCCGCGAGCAGGCGCTGTCGCTCTGCCACCGGGCCGCCCCGGACCGGGTGCACGTGTTCGACGTCGAGAACCACGAGGGCACCCCGGTCTACGTGCACGCCAAGGTCTGCGTGGTGGACGACGTCTGGGCCAGCGTGGGCAGCGACAACTTCAACCGCCGCTCCTGGACCCACGACAGCGAGCTGTCCTGCGCGGTACTGGACGACACCCGCGACGAGCGGTCGCCGGCCGACCCGGCCGGCCTGGGCGACGGCGCCCGGGTCTTCGCCCGCGACCTGCGGCTGCGGCTGTGGCGGGAGCACCTGGACCGCGACCCGGACGGCGCGCAGGACGACGACCTGCTGGACCCGGCGGACGCGGTGGCGGCGATCACCGCGGCGGCCGACGAGCTGGACCGCTGGCACGCCGGCGGGCGGGTCGGCCCTCGACCGCCCGGCCGGTTGCGGCCGCACCGACCGGAGCGGCTGCCCTGGCGTACGCGACTCTGGGCGCTGCCGGCGTACCGGCTGGTCTACGACCCGGACGGCAGGCCGCTGCGTGCCCGGCGCGCCGGCACCTGGTGAAGGTCCCCCGCCTCGTCCGGCACGTTCGGGCGGGCCGGGTAGGCGAACGACACCCGTGGTGAGTAGAACCCCCAGCAGAACTGCAACGGGTTGGTCGGCCGGAGCGCGTAGACCGGGTGCTCCGGTGCCAGGAACTCCACCGACTCGACCTCGAACGGGGACACCGGCTCGGCCACGTACGGGTAGTCGCTCACGATCAGCTCGCCGTCGCGGCGGGTGAGGTAGCGGTGGTGGCCGCTGTGGGCCTCGGTGCCGGTGTGCCCGACCCGGGCGGTGACCCGGATCAGCGGCCGGCCGCCGGCCCGGGTCTCCGCGGTGAGCCGTCCGCCGCGCACCTCCAGGTGTGTCTCGCCGTCGCCGGCCGGGGCGCCGCGGGCGGCGGCGTACTGCCGGACACGTGCGCTGGAGGCCAGGTAGTGCGTCCACCAGCCGCCCGGGGTCTCACCGTCGGGCGCGTCCATGTCCGCCAGCGAGACACCGAGGAAGGTGAGCGAGTAGGCGCCGAAGCCCGACGTCTGCGTCCCGTCGTCGACCACGTACTGACAGAGGAAGACCTGCCGCTGCGGGTGCGCCCGGAGGCCGGCCGGCACCAGTGCCTCCGCCGCGCCCGGGTCCGCGGGGATCCAGCTGAACAGCAGCGTCGGGGCGTTGACGACCAGTTGCGGCGCGGCGGGATCGAGCACGGTGCCTCCGTAGACGTGTACCTACGGACGCTACGGGCGGTCCTGTTGGTGGGACAACGACGGAAAGGCGACACTTCGACCGACTGTCGGGTTCTGTGTTGACCGGTCGGATCGAACGGGCGGACCGACCGGTCAGGGCCGCGCGGTGCGCGAAATGCCCCGATCAGGCCCGTTGATACCCCCGTGAGCCTTAAGTACATCATACTTTCGGCTAGATTTCTGCTGGCCGGTCAGGCTAAGGTGGCTTCCGAACGGACCAACTGAAGCTAAACCTAAGCGTCTCTTCTTTTTTCCGCGGACGAGGTGCAGGGAGGACCACCATGACCGCCCACACGATCAGTGCCCCGGCGACATCCGCGCCGGCCGGCTCCGCGAAGCTCGACCCTCGTGCGCTCACCGACAGCGCCGCCGACGTCCTCGCCGCGATGGCCGCGCTGCCCGCGAACCACCCGTCGCGCCCGGCCCTGCGCGACCGCGCCATCGAGGCGTGGCTGCCCCTGGCCAACCACCTCGCCCACCGCTACAGCGGGCGGGGCGAGCCCAACGACGACCTGGCGCAGACCGCCGCGATCGGCCTGATCAAGGCGATCGACAAGTTCGACCCGTCCCGCGGCGTCGACTTCGCCGGCTACGCCATCCCGACCATCATCGGCGAACTGAAGCGCCACTTCCGCGACCGCACCTGGGACATCCGGGTGCCGCGCCGGCTCCAGGAGCTGCGCCTGGCGATCTCCGACGCCAACAGCACGCTGCTGCAGACCCTCGGCCGCTCGCCGACGGTCGCCGACATCGCCGCCCATCTCAAGCTCACCGAGGAAGAGGTGCTGGAGGGCCTGGAGGGCGCCCGCGCGTACAACGCGGTGTCGCTGTCCACCCCGACCGGCGACGGCGAGCGGGCCACCGAGCTGGGCGACCTGCTCGGCGGCGAGGACGGCGAGTTCGAGCTGGCCGAGATGCGGGTCGCGCTCGGCCCGGCGCTGGCCACCCTCGACCAGCGCGAGCAGAAGATCCTCACCCTGCGCTTCTACGGCAACCTGACCCAGTCGCAGATCGCCGAGCAGATCGGCGTCTCGCAGATGCACGTGTCCCGGCTGCTGGCCCGGGCGCTGACCAAGCTGCGCGGGCAGCTCGACGGAACGTACTAGGGGGTGGCGGCGGCCGGGTCGGCGGACCCGGCGTCGTGAGCCACCCGGCCCGGTCGGCGATGCGCCGGCCGGGCCGTTCCACGTCCGGCACCGGGCAATCCGGTCGCCCGTCGTTCGTAGGAACGCGCACGGGCGGGCACCCGGACCCGGGAACGCCACTCCGAGGTCGCCGCCGGCACGGATGGCCCGGCCCATCGGCGCTTCGGTGCGCGCACGGGCTCGCACGCGCGGGCACAGGGCATGCGCGGACGCGGGGCACGCGGGGCACGCCCGGAGGCGGGGCACACGGAGTTCAACGCAGCCGACCGAACGCCCGGACGAGCATGCCCGGCGACAGGCGATATACCGCCTGGTCATAATTATGACTCTGAGGTATATCGCACCTGGCGGCACCGTCGTCTCGACCTCGACACGCCCGGCACCGGGCGCCCGACGCCGGACGCCCGAGGCCCGGGAGGCGCCGGGTGCCGGACATCTGCGTGACCGGGCGGCCTCCCGGCCTACCCGACGGAGGCACCCTGCTCCGCGGACACGCCCTGGCGTGGCCGTCCGCCGCGGGGCGAGTCGTCCTCCCCATCAGCCTGACAGGCAGGTGAGCAGCCTGCCGGTGTCCGCACGATCGGCAGACGAGGACGGGTGATCGGCAACCGGCAGCGGAGATGAGAGTCCGCGGGGGGCGGTCCGGGGCGGGGCAGCGCGTACCGGCAGGCGGCAGGGTGCGAGAGTGGGTCCGTGCTCGCCGACGTCCCGCTCGACCTGCCGGTCCGACAGGTGCTGCCGGCGCTGGTCGAGGCGCTGCGGGAGCGGGGGGCCGGCGTCCTGGTCGCGCCGCCGGGCACCGGCAAGACCACCACCGCGCCGCTCGCGGTCGCGGACGCCGTCGCCGGGCGGGT
>NZ_CADEAU010000087.1 GCF_902825405.1 Micromonospora maritima
CCGAGCGCGGCGGTCAGCGGACCGCCGAGCATGGTCCCCAGCGGCACCGCCAGCACGGTGACCGCCCCGTTGGCGGCCAGGACGCGCGGCAGGTCCCCGGCGCCGGCGCGACGCTGGACCAGCGCGGTGGACGTCGGCCGGTAGGGCGCCCAGGCCAGGCCGGCCACGGCGAAGGCCGACAGCGACACGGCGAACGGCGCGCCCAACCCGAGCGGCAGCAGCGCGGCGCCGAAGGCCACCACGACGCCGACGAGCGTGGGGCGCAGCGGCCACCGCCGCAGGTGACCGGTGACCAGACCGCCGAGCAGCGAGCCGACCCCGAACGCGGTGTAGTAGGCGCCGAGCGTCGCGGCGGAGGCGTGCGGGTCCTCGCCGACGAGCACCGGCATGGCGACGTAGAACGGTCCGAACAGGAAGGAGAAGCCGACGGTCAGCGACAGCAGGCCGAGCAGCGACCGGTCCCGCCGGATGATCCGGAAACCCGACGTCCGCGACGGACCGTCCCCCGCCGCCCGCCCGCCGCGCCGGTCCCGCGCCGGAACGGCCAGGCGGTAGCTCACCGCCAGCACGCCGAAGCTGGCAGCGTCGACCGCGAGCACCCAGACCGGGCCGACCCCGGCGACGAGGAGACCGGCCAGCGGCGGACCGACCACCGTGGCCGCCTGACCGAAGAGGCCGAGCAACGCGTTCGCGGCCAGGTGGTGGCGCGGCGGCAGCAGTTCCGCCACCAGCGTGAACTGCCCGGCCGCCCCCCAGGGGTGCGGCAGCGACGACACCGCGAGCAGGGCCACGTACAGGCCGACGTCGAGCACCCCGGCGAGGTGGGCGACCGGGATCGCCCCCAGCGCCACCGCGCGCACCGTCGCGTCCCAGCCGGCCAGCTGCGCCCCGCTCCGCCCACCCAGCAGCCGACCGAACAGCACCGTGCCGGCCGCCCCCGGCAGGGTGTACGCGGCCACCGCGAACGCCGTCCACGTGCCCCGCTGACCGGCGGGCGCGAGGTCCAGGGCCAACCAGGTCACCGCGACCAGGGCCAGCCCGTCGCCGAGCGCGGACACGGCGAGCCCGGGCAGCAGCCGGCGCAGCACCGGTTGGGCGAGCACCGGCCGGTAGGGGAGCAGCGTCGTCGGTCGCATGGTGCCCACCCGACCGCATCAGGGGCGCGTACCCCAAGGAAGTTGCCCCAGGGCAGAAGACCGGCCGCCGCCGGGGCGGCCGGCGGGCGCGGTTACCGGTAGTTGGTGAACTGGAGGAATACCGCACGCTAGCAGCCAAAACGCGACCATGATCGCCGCTAGGCCGTCGCCAGGCCGTCCGAGGGCGACCCGAAGGCCTTGTCTACCGCCCGCCGGGTGCGGTCCTCGCTGGTGGGCATGAGGTGCGTGTAGGTGCGCAGGGTGAAGCCGGGATCGGCGTGGCCCAGGTACTCCGACAGCGCCTTGACGCTCTCCCCGGCGTCGAGCAGCACGGAGGCGTAGAAGTGCCGCAGGGCGTGCATACCGGTGGCCCGGGACGACTGGATGCCGGCGGCGGTGAGGGCGGGGTGCCAGTAGTCCCGGTTGAGCGTGTGGCGGTCCAGGGCGACGTTCGTGCGCCCATGGACGACCAAGTTCACCGTGACCGACGGGCCAGCGGGCACTTCCCACGGCAGGGCTACCGGCACCGGGGTGAGGTTCCCCCGGTTTGCCGGAGGGTTGGTTACCTGGCGCCGGTGGGCTCAGGCTGAACGATAGCCGCCTGATCCTGTCGAGCCTGGTGGGTGTGCCAGGCGTCTTCGTGCTCGTCTGGGGATCGCCAGCCAAGGTCTTTCCGGATGCGGAGGGTGTTGCCAGCGGTCAATGAGACGGCGACGTTGAGGACCCGGAGGACGGGCTCGACCCCGAAGGGATCGCGTAGCTCATCGACGAGCGTTATGACCGTCGCCGGGCCGGGCCGGGCCGGGTCGAGTTTCGAGGCGAATAAGAGCCGACGCGGCCTTCAAGATCTCGTTGGCCCGCTTCAACTCGGCGTTCTCCCGCCTTAGCCGGCGCAGCTCCTCCAGCTCCTAGATGGCAGGCCGGTCGTCACGCTGACCCCGGCCGCCTCGGCGGCAGGTCAGCCCGGGTTACGGCCGGGATCGGCGTCCTTTGGCTGCCGTTGGCGGATTTTCGGTCCAAGGCCAGGTGGATCGCCGTCGTGGGGGATCCGGTACGACAGGGGCACTCGGCAACGCGGACCAGGCGTCAGCCCGGGCAAGCCAGTCGGCGAACAGCGCGCGGAACAACAGGTGGGTCTGGCCTGATTCGCTAGATCTCACGGAAGCCACGGTGTCGTCCTCCAGTTGTATCTGTTCATTCGCGGGACAGCAGCGGTGCATCCCGTTAACGGTAACGTGACCGCTAACGGCATCTTGACGCACCTCTCCGACCGCGTCAACTACGAAAACCGGGGGCGAGAGCTGGCATGGTTAAGTAGTGGCGTGACGGAGAAGGACGGGACGGCGACGTCGACGCGGGCCGGCCGGCGGGTCACGCTCAGGGACGTCGCTCGGGTGGCGGGCGTTTCACACCAGACTGTCTCGCGGGCGATCAACGGCAAGAGTGAGATCGACCCGGAGACGCAGCGCCGCGTGCTCGACGTGGCACGGGAACTGCGCTATCGGCCCAGCCGGTTCGGACGTGGGCTGGTCCAACCCGACGTGGTGACCATCGGGCTGGTCGTCCCCGACGTGGTCAACCCGTTCTACCCGGAGTTCGTCGCCGGAGTCATTCAAGCGGCGGGCGGCCGGGACTGGCAGGTCGTCATCGCGAGTACGGAGAATGACCCGTCCCGGGAACTGGCGCTCCTGCGGTCCCTGGGACGGCAGGTCGACGCGATCGTCGGCTACTTTAGCCACACCGACGATGAACTGGAGCCGTACGTCGCGGGTGTGCCGTTGGTCATCGTCGATGGAGGGCTGGACTCGACGACGCACGCACTAGTGCGGGTGGACACGCAGGTAGGTGTCCGAGCCGGGCTGCTGCACCTGATCGAGCGAGGGCATCGGCGGATCGGCATGATCGACTGTTTCTCCACCTGCGATCCCCTGGTACGGCGCCAGACCTTCCTCGACGTCGCTCGGGCCCATCGGTTGCCGGTCGACGAGAGGTGGGTCGTTCTCGGTGAGCAGTCGATGGCCGGTGGCGCCAGCGCGTTCGAGGCACTGCGCGCCGCGCATCCGGACATGACCGGGGTACTCGCGTTCAACGACATTGTCGCGATCGGTGCGTTCCAGGCAACCCGCAAGCTCGGCGTCGCGGTGCCGGCGGAGTGCGCGCTGGTCGGTTTCGACGGCCTGAGCATCGGAGAGTTGATCGATCCGCCGCTCACTACGATCCACCTCGACAAGCGGCGGCTGGGCGAACTCGCCGTGAATCAGGTTGACCGGCTCTTGGCCGGCGAGCTGCCACCACCGGCGGTGCTCAGCCCTCACCTGCTGGTACGCGCCACGACGTAACCGTGCCTCTCCCAACCAACGGGCGTAGGGCGCAAGTTGGACTCGGCCAGGCCGTCACCAGGCCGTCGGAGGCCGATCGGGAGCGACCAACGACGACCACTGGTGACGACATCTGCCCAGGTGACAAGGCGTGGTCGGCCCGATGACCAGGCCGGCCGCAGCCTCCTTACCTGTAGTTGGTGAACTGGAGCGCGACCCCGAAGTCCTCGCCCTTGAGCAGCGTGATGACGGCCTGGAGGTCGTCCTTCTTCTTGCCGGTGACGCGGAGCTGGTCGCCCTGGATCTGCGCCTGGACGCCCTTCGGGCCCTCGTCGCGGATCTTCTTGCTGATCGCCTTGGCCTTGTCCGACTCGATGCCCTGGATCACCTTGGCGTCGATCTTGAAGATCTTGCCCGACGGCCGGGGGTCGCCCGCGTCCAGCGACTTCAGCGAGATGTTCCGCTTGACCAGCTTCTCCTTGAAGACCTCCAGCGCGGCCCGGACGCGCTCCTCGGTCTCCGCCTGGAGGCCGATCGCCTCCTCGCCCGACCAGGAGATCTCGGCGCCGGTGCCGCGGAAGTCGAACCGCGTCGCGAGCTCCTTCTCCGCCTGGCGGAGGGCGTTGTCGACCTCCTGGCGGTCGACCTTGCTCACGATGTCGAACGACGGGTTCGCTGCCATGCTTCTGCTCCTGCTGTCCGGCGGTGTGTCCTGTTCCGTCCCGCGCTGACCAGCGTGGGACCCCCTGACGGTACCCGCTTGCGACGGTGCCGGGGGCAACCGCTATCCTTGCTTCCGCCGCCGCGTTGCGACGCGGTGGGGTGCCCTGGCGGGTTGCCCGAGCGGCCAATGGGAGCGGACTGTAAATCCGTCGCGAAAGCTACAGAGGTTCGAATCCTCTACCCGCCACCAGGTGCAAAAGAGGCCCCTGACCAGCGAGAACGCCGGTCAGGGGCCTCTTTCGTGAGTCTCACTCGGTCCCGCTCCAGCCTGCTCGATCTCGCTGGCTGGGTCGCATGCCTGTCACCGAGATCAACTGGTCCTGGGCGTTGTCGAGCCCGGTCTGGCCTGGGGCCGTTGGGTGGTGGAGAGAACCCTGGCCTGGCTCACCGCACACCGTCGGCCGGCCCGCGACTACGAACGTCGTCCTGAGGTCTCTGAAGCCATCATCCGCTGGGCCGCCATCAACGGCATGACCTGCCGGATCACCCGCGGGCGGCCCGCCCGCCGTCAACTCCGCCGGACCTTCAGTTGGCCCTGATCAACATCTCGAACACGCACTTAGCCGAATCGCTTCGGGTCGAAGGGTTCGGGGTAGTGGAATCGGCCGCGTTGGCCGTTGTAGTGGGTGAGTGCGCGAACCTGAAAGTTCTTCCCCCAAGACACATCTGGTGAGTCGATGCCGTACTGCTGTGCCGGGACGAACCCAAATCGGTGGTAGTAGTCCGGGTCACCTAGCAGCGCCACCAATGGCTCGCCGAGCGCGTCGGCCGCGCCGAGGACGGCGTGCATCATCGCCGAGCCGATCCCGGCCCGTTGGCGATGTGGGAGCACACTGACCGGGCCGAGCGCCAACGCTGGCTCGGCATCGACGCGGGCGCGGGTCGCGAGCACGTGACCGACCACCGCATCGTCCTCGATCGCGACCAGCGACAGCTCAGGGATCCAACTCTCGTCAGCGCGGAGCCACGACACGAGCGTCGCTTCACCGGGATCGCCGCCGGGCTCCACTGGTGGGGCGCTGTGGGCAAGGCCCCGGAATGCGGCCGCAGTCACGGCCCGGATCGCCTCTGCGTCATGGGTGAGTTCGCGTCGAATGATCATCGCCGGACCTTGGCAGCATCCGACAGACACGACAACCTGTTTACAGTCTGAGGAGCCGGCGTCGCCACGGCCGCGCGGTGGTGTGGGGCGGTTGACGGTCGAGCCGGTGACTATTAAGCCTTTCCACGACGCCCGCGCTGTCTGGTCGATGCCGCCGGAGGACTGGGGACGACGCTTGCCGTCGCTGTGCCGCTCCGGGTTCGCGCGGCCAGCGTCGACGGCGGCGGGGACACCATGACCGACAAGACGGGCATGACCCGCGACGGCTCAGCCCTGGGCCAGGTGGTCGACCAGCCGGCGAGCCTCGGCGATGACTTTCGCGTCGAGATCCTCCGTCCTGGTGCTGGTCTGCTGGCGCACGTCGTGGATCGACTCGACGAACTCGTACGCGCTCTCCAGGTTGATGAGTTCTCCCGCCAAGGGAGTTCCGGCGTAGGTGATGAACCAGGCGACCCAGGACGTGAGTTGGCGCGGGGTGATCGTGCCGGCGAGCAGGCGTCGCGCCATGATGCGGAGGACCACCTCCTCGGCTTGCCGGCTCGCTTCCCCGTAGTAGGTCAGGGACAACTCCGCGAACGCGTCGCCCAGCCAGCGGCGCAGCTCGTCGTCCTCGCTGCCCTTCACGGGAGAGACGCCGGCCAGAATCCGAAGGGTAGGACTGTCTACGCCGGCCACCAGGCAGTCACAGGCGGCCCGCACCACGTCGACCGAGGTGGCGGAACCGATGCTCCAGAAGGTGGCGGTGTCCTGGAGGTGGGCAAGCGCCTCTTCGCCGGTCACCGCCACATGATCGGCCCACGTGCCGGGGATGTCGCGGGGTTATCGGGCGTCGGGCCGGCGGCGGGGGAGTGCGAACCACCGCCCGGCCACGACCTCGACCAGGCTGCCCTCCCCGACGAGCTGGGCGAGGGCCGCTCCGATCTCCGCCGGGGTGTGTCCGTCCTCGGCTGCCTCGTCGAGGAACCACCGCACGCGCCAGGCGTCGAACGCCTCGACCGGTCGACCGGTCGCGGGGTCGGTCACCAGGTCGACGTCGACCTCGCGGCCGTCCGGAGCGGTCATGCTCACCCCGACGCCGTGGACGCGGTACGTGACCCCGCTGCTCGTCGTCCCCTCGGGCGGCAGTTCCCGCCGTGACCGCACCGCGGTCAGCAGATCGGCGACGTCGGTGACCGGGTGCAGGTCGTCGAGCATCCGCCGGCGTGTCTCGGCCAGCGCTCGGGCGAAGCGCCGGACGGCGGCGACCGCCGACGGGTCCCGGACCATGCCGGTCAGTATGCCGAGCTGACCGGCGGCCGAGTCGTCGGCGCTTCCCCGGCCCGGCCCGGCCGACCGGTGGGCCGACCGGTGGCGCGGCGGTTGATCCGGGACGAGATGCCAGGGTCGGGCGAGCAGAATGTGGCCGTGATCTATCAGCTGCTGTTCCATCTCGTGGTGCTGGTGGCGCTGGGCGCGCTCGTCCTCTACGCGTTCGTCCGCCTGACGGTCGCGCTGGGGCGGGCGGCGTGGCGGGGCACGGTCACCCTGCCGTCCACGCTGCGGTCCATGGCGCGCGAACCGCCGCCCGGTGGCGCCTTCAACGACTCCCGCGACGTCTGGCCGATGCCGGCCGACGACTGAGACGACCGGTCCCGGCCGAGGACAACCATGCGCGGCGCGTGGAACCGGCGCCTACTGTCGGGTAGTGTCAGCCGCCCGAAAAAACACCCTCTGGGTGGCTCCCGCCCGCGCTGCCGACATGTATGGTGGCCTATGGCTGACGAGGGTGGGGAAGACCGAGCGGCTCGCGCTGGGTCGCGAGTCAGCGTAAATGATCGCTTTGCGGGCTAGGTCGGAATCCGCAGTGGACGAAGGTGTTTCGGCCGCGCACGGCGCTGATCTGGCCGGGTGTGGGGGCGGCCGTCGACCGAACGGCGCAACCTGCATGACTGGCGGCTCAAGCGGCCCGCTGTCGCTTTCCTAGACGCGGGGGCTGTGGCACCATCGTGGAAGTTCTCACCCCCTCGTCACGCCTCTGACAGGAGCAATCATGTCTGGTCGTAGGTTGGGCCGGCTGCTTGGCTCACTCGTTCTCGCTGCCGTAGTCGCCGCCGTCGTCATCGGTTCCGGTGTTCCCGACGTGCAGTTGGCGGACGTCGTCTGGGTCTGACGATCGTCGGCGTTCGGAGCGGGCGGTGACACCCGCCCGTCGACGGCGCTGCCGACGGGAGGGTGATGGAACGGCCTGACCACACCGTGCGGCCTCGGCCCGCGGAGGATGCCTGGATCATCACCGCGCCACTCGCTCTGCTCGCCGTCGCGTCCAGCACCGCGACCGGTCTCATCGCGGACGAGCCGATCGGGAAGTTCCCGCAGGCGGCGATCCTGCTGATCGTCATGATCGTGGTCAGCAGCCGACTGGTCGGCGTGGTCATCCGGCGGCAGTCGCTGGCGATCAGCCTCACCGAGGTGCCCCTGGTCCTCGCGTTGTTCTTCCTGCCGCCGCTCAGCGTGGTCATCGTCTACACGCTCTCCTCCCTGGTCACCCACCTCCGGCACCGCCTCGCGGCGCCGAAGCTGTGGTTCAACGTGGCCCGGGCGGCCGCCGGCGCCTCGCTCGGCACGCTGGCACTCAGCGCCCTGCCGCAGACCACCGGCGTCGGTCCCTACCGCTGGGTCGGCATCTGCCTCGCCGTCGCCATCGTCATCGGGGTCGGGACCGCGTCCATCGCGGCGGTGCACACGCTCCTGCAGGGGTGGCAGGCCGGCCGCGAGACGGTCCGCGCCCTGCCGTCGATCCTGCTCACCAGTGGCATCAACGTCTCGGCCGGCCTGATCGTCCTGTTGTTGCTCAACGAGTCGTGGTGGTCGCTGTTGCCGCTCGCCGCGCTCGCCGGCGGGCTGACGATGGTCTACCGGTCGTACGCGGAGTTCTTCCAGCAGCACCGCACGCTGAGCGGCATGTACGAGCTGAGTCGCGCGGTCTCCACCAGCGGGCCGGACGGCACTCTGGCGGACGCCCTGCTCGGCCGGGTCCGGGCGCTGATGCAGGCCGAGTACGCCACGCTCTGGCTGCCCGCGCAGGGCCGCCACCCCGAAACCCTGCTCACCTCCCGGGTGGACGACCCCGGGCTGCTCGACACCGCGCCCACCCCCGCGACGCTGCGGCGGAAGGCGGTGGAGGCGGCGCGTCCGGTCACCGTCGGGCGCGGGGTCAGCAGCGACCCGGAGTTCCGGGCCGCCCTCGCCGAGCGCGGCATCAAGGACACCGTCGTCGTCCCGCTGCGTTCCGGGCGAGTGGTGATCGGCACGCTGGAGATCACCAACCGTCTCGGCGACCCGTTCCAGTTCAGCCAGCGCGACGTCGCGCTCTTCGAGACGGTGGCGGCGCACGCCGCGGTCGCCCTGGAGAACTCGCGCCTGGTCGACCGTCTCCGTCACGACGCCGAGCACGACACGCTCACCAAGCTGCCCAACCGCCGGCGGCTCACCGCCGCGGTGGCCGAGGCCGTCAGGATCAAAGCGCCGGACGAGGTGGTGGCGCTGCTGCTGTTCGACGTCGACCGGCTGCGCCAGGTCAACGAGTCGCTGGGCCACGCGGCCGGCGACAAGGTCCTGGTGGAGGTGGCCGAGCGGCTGCGGGCCTGCGCGCCCTCCTCGGCGCTCGTGGGCCGGGCCGGCGGCGACGAGTTCCTGGTGACGCTGCGGCTGGAGAGCACCGAGGCGGCCCTGGAGCTGGCCGCCCAGCTGCGCGAGCAGATCCGGGACGAGATGGTCTTCGACGCGCTCACCCTGGACGTGGACACCGCCGTCGGGGTGGCCGTCCATCCCGACCACGGCAGCGACGCGGTGGCCCTGCTCCAACGCGTCGACCTGGCCGCCACCGCGGCCAAGTCGGTGCCGGGCAGCGTCCAGCTCTACAGCCCGGCGCTGGAGTCGCGGTCGCTGCGCCGGCTCGGGCTCGCCGGCGATCTGCGTCGCGCGCTCGACGAGGGCGAGCTGGAGGTCTATTTCCAGCCCAAGGTCACCCTGCGGGACCGCCGGCTGGTCGGGGTCGAGTGCCTGGCCCGCTGGGAGCACCCGGCGCACGGCACGGTCGCGCCGGAGGACTTCGTCGCGGTGGCCGAGCACACCGGCCAGCTCGGCCGGCTCACCGAGTTCGTGCTGCGGGAGAGCCTGCGACGCAGCCGCGACTGGAGCCACGGCGACCAGGCGCTCTCCATCTCGGTCAACCTGGCCGCGCGTACGCTCACCGACCAGCACTTCCCGACCCTGGTACGGGACCTGCTGGCGGAGTACGGCGTCCCCCCGCAGCGGCTCACGCTGGAGGTCACCGAGGCAGGGGTGCTGGACGGCACGGAACGCCCGATCCCGACCCTGCGCAGCCTGCGGGACCTCGGGGTCCGGCTCTCGGTGGACGACTTCGGCACCGGCAACTCGTCCCTGGCCCAGTTGCGCCGGCTGCCGGTGCACGAGGTCAAGGTGGACCGGTCGTTCGTGCAGGGAATGGCGACCGACCCGAGTGACCTGGCCATCGTCAACGCCGTGGTGACGCTCTCCCAGCAGTTCGGCCTGACCGTGGTGGCCGAGGGCGTGGAGAGCGAGCTGACCCTGGAGCTGTTGCAGGACATCGGCTGCGAGATCGGCCAGGGCTTCCTGTTCAGCCGGCCTCTGCCGTACGAGCGGCTGGAGACCTGGTTCGGCGCCCAGGTCGACCCGGAGACGGTCGTTGCCGGGGAGCTGCCGCGCCTGCGTGTGGTGCCCTGATCAGGCGCGACACCCGACGGGGGGATCCGATTTCACCTCGGCGGCGCGGTCGTGTACTGTTTCCTCTGCGCGACACCCCCCGGGGTGATCGGGTAGGCCCCCTTAGCTCAGTCGGCAGAGCGTCTCCATGGTAAGGAGAAGGTCTACGGTTCGATTCCGTAAGGGGGCTCAGAGGGTCCGGCTGGACCCGCCACGGCGGTGTAGCTCAGATGGCAGAGCAAGCGGCTCATAATCGCTGTGTCGCCGGTTCAAGTCCGGCCACCGCTACTCTCGTCCTCCGGGTCACACCGGTGGCCGGTGGGATGGGCGCCACAGGCGCCCACTTTGCATGTCCGCGTCGTCAGCGCGTAGGCTGACACGCCGTAGTTCGTTATCCGTGAGCGAGGAAGGCACTCCGCCGTGGCGAAGGCGACCGATGTCCGGCCGAAGATCACTTTGGCGTGTGTGGAGTGCAAGGAGCGCAACTACATCACGCGCAAGAACCGCCGTAACGACCCGGACCGCATCGAGCTGAAGAAGTTCTGCCCCCGGGACGGCAAGCACACCGTCCACCGCGAGACCCGCTGATCGCGGCCGGCGCAGCCGGCACCGCAAGCAGCATCCGAACGCCGATCCGCCCGGTCGGTGGCTCCAGGGCCGCCCGACCGCACGGATCGGCGTTCGTGTTTTCCGTGTAGGTTCGCGGCATGTCCCTGGACCCGTCCTTCGTCGGCCGGACCTATCCGCCGACCGCCCCCTACCAGGTGGGCCGAGAAAAGATCCGCGAGTTCGCCACCGCCGTCGGCGCGACCGACCCGGCGCACCACGACCCGGAGGCGGCCCGGGCGCTGGGCCACCCGGACCTGGTGGCGCCGCCGACCTTCCCGGTGATCGTGACGATGGCCGCCAGCCGGCAGATCGTCGAGGACCCGGCGCTGGGCGTCGACTACAGCCGGGTGGTCCACGGCGACCAGCGGTTCGCGTACACCCGCCCGGTGGTGGCCGGGGACGAGCTGGTGTGCGTGAACACCATCGAGGAGATCACCAATCGGGGCGGGCACGGCTTCCTGACCACCCGCACCGACGTGAGCACCGTCGGCGGCGAGCCGGTGGTCGCCGTCTGGTCCAAGATCGTCGTACGCGGGGAGGCGTGAGGATGGAACTGCCCGTCCAGACCTACCGGGTGACCCGCGCGGACCTGGTCCGCTACGCGGGCGCCTCGGGCGACTTCAACCCGATCCACTGGAGCGACCGCACTGCCACCGGCGTGGGCCTGCCCGGGGTGATCGCCCACGGCATGTTCACCATGGCCCTGGTCGGTCGCGCGGTCGCCGGCTGGGCCGGCGCGCCGGACGCGGTGGTCGACTTCGGGGTCCGGTTCACCCGCCCGGTGGTCGTGCCGGACACCGACGAGGGCACTGAGATCGAGGTCGCCGCGGTGGTCAAGGAGGTCACCGAGGATGGCCTGACCAGGCTCGACATCACCGCGACGTGTCAGGGCGAGAAGGTGTTGTCGCAGGCCCGGGCGTTGGTCCGGACGACGCGCTGAGGATTCGCCAGACGCGCGAGGGGTGGACCGGTTGGGAAAGTCGCACGACTACCCGTACACTGGTCCGCCGTGGGGCAAGTGACCCCCGCTCGGCGCCTTGTGTCCGAGCGGAGGTGAGTTGCCGCACAGGGGTGTAGCTCAATTGGCAGAGCAGCGGTCTCCAAAACCGCAGGCTGCAGGTTCAAGTCCTGTCACCCCTGCGCCTCAGGCCTGACCGTTCCCGTGGGTCGCGCCGCCTCACCGGCGGCGTCCGGCCCGTGGTGGTGGCACCGGTGGGGTGGTTCCGAGGCACTCGGGGCCCTCCCGGCCGGTCCGCCGGCCGCGGCCCGTCGCGGGACGGTTGGTCCGGCCGGCGTGACCAACACGCCGCGCACGCCGCCCGGCGTGCGACCCCATATCCCGCACGGAGGGCGAAGTGGCCGAGAGCAAGCGGCGCGGCGAGGACGACGGCGACGAGCGTCTGGACGACGCGACCGTCGACGGCGTGGCCGACGACGACGCCACCGACGCGGACGAGCCGGTCTCCCGGGGTGGCACCGCCACCCGCAAGCGGGCCCACGCCGAGCCGACCGAGGGCCGCAAGACCCGCAAGGACACCGAGCGGATCGGGCTCTTCGCCCGCATCGCGCGGTTCTTCCGCGAGGTTGTGGCCGAGCTGCGTAAGGTCATCTGGCCGACCCGCAAGGAGCTGCTGACCTACACGGCCGTGGTGGTCACCTTCGTGGCGGTGATGCTGGCGATCGTGGCCGGCCTGGACTACGGCTTCGCCAAGGCCGTGCTGTGGGTCTTCGGCAACCCCAGCTGACCTGCGGACAGCGATACTGACGGAAGTGAGCGAGCGTGCCTGAGTACGACGAGACCGCCGAGACCCCGGACGAGCAGTCCGCGGTGGCGACGGCGGCCAACAACGAGTCGGTCGAGGCCGCCAGCGAGCCGGAGTTCCCGACCACCGAGCCGGCCCCGGACGAGGACTTCGACCCGGTCGCCGAGCTGCGCCAGAAGCTGCGGTACGCGCCCGGCGACTGGTACGTGGTGCACTCGTACGCCGGCTACGAGAACAAGGTCAAGACCAACCTCGAGACCCGGATCACCTCCCTCGACATGGAGGACTTCATCTACCAGGTCGAGGTGCCGACCCGGGAAGAGGTCGAGGTCAAGAACGGCAAGCGGTCGCAGGTCCAGGCGAAGGTCTTCCCGGGCTACATCCTGGTCCGGATGGAGCTGACCGCCGAGTCCTACTCCTGCGTCCGGAACACCCCGGGGGTCACCGGCTTCGTCGGCGCCACCGACCGGGCCGACCGGCCGGCGCCGCTGAGCCTCGACGAGGTGCTCAAGTGGCTGGCCCCGGCGGTCGAGACCGAGCAGAAGAAGGCCAAGCCCGAGATCAAGGTCCTCGACTTCGAGGTCGGCGACTCGGTCACCGTCACCGACGGCGCGTTCGCGTCGCTGCCGGCGACGATCAGCGAGATCAACGCCGACCAGCAGAAGCTCAAGGTGCTGGTCTCGATCTTCGGCCGGGAGACGCCGGTCGAGCTGAACTTCAACCAGGTCGCCAAGATCTGACGTACGTCGGCACCGGCGGCCCGCCCCTCCGGGGGTGGCCGCCGGTGCGCCGTTTCGCCAGCTCGCCTACCTCGGCGAAAACTCGGTAGAGGTTTGCGCTACCCTTTAACGTCGGCCCTCCGCATCGCGCTGACCGTGCGCGCCCGCGGGCGGCGGAGAATCCCAGTTCCAAGCCCCAGGAAGAGACATGCCTCCGAAGAAGAAGCTCGTCAAGACGTTCACGCTTCAGCTGCCGGCGGGCCAGGCCACCCCGGCTCCGCCGGTCGGCCCCGCGCTCGGCCAGCACGGCGTGAACATCATGGAGTTCTGCAAGTCCTACAACGCGCAGACCGAGTCCCAGCGGGGCGACATCGTCCCCGCCGAGATCAGCGTCTACGAGGACCGCACCTTCACCTTCGTGCTGAAGACCCCGCCCGCCGCCCGGCTGCTGATCAAGGCCGCCGGTGTGCAGAAGGGCTCCGGCGTCCCGCACAAGGAGAAGGTCGGCTCGGT
Organism: Micromonospora maritima; assembly: GCF_902825405.1. Classification (GTDB taxonomy): domain Bacteria; phylum Actinomycetota; class Actinomycetes; order Mycobacteriales; family Micromonosporaceae; genus Micromonospora; species Micromonospora maritima. The sequence continues at coordinate 13,609 of NZ_CADEAU010000087.1, forward strand.
CACCCGCGCCCAGCTGCGCGAGATCGCCGAGAAGAAGATGGCTGACCTCAACGCCAACGACATCGACCAGGCCGAGAAGATCATCGCCGGCACCGCCCGGTCGATGGGCCTGACCGTCGCCGACTGATCTCGCTCCACCGCTCCACCCGATCTGTCTGTTCGTGGGAGGGCCGCGGTCGTCGCGTGCCCGCCAGAGACCACAGGAGTCACCAGAAATGCAGCGCAGCAAGAGCTACCGCAAGGCCGCCGAGGTCATCGACCGGTCGAAGCTCTACACCCCCGCCGAGGCCGTCAAGCTGGCCAAGGAGACCACCAACGTCAAGTTCGACGCCACGGTCGAGGTCGCGATGCGCCTCGGCGTCGACCCCCGCAAGGCGGACCAGATGGTCCGCGGCACGGTCAACCTGCCGCACGGCACCGGTAAGACCGCCCGCGTGATCGTCTTCGCCGCCGGCGCGAAGGCCGAGGAGGCCGCCGCGGCGGGTGCCGACGAGGTGGGCACCGACGAGCTGGTCGCCCGCATCCAGGGTGGTTGGCTGGACTTCGACGCGGCGATCGCCACGCCGGACCAGATGGCCAAGATTGGCCGGATCGCGCGGATCCTGGGCCCGCGCGGCCTGATGCCGAACCCGAAGACGGGCACCGTGACCATGGACGTCACCAAGGCCGTCGCGGACATCAAGGGCGGTAAGATCACCTTCCGGGTGGACAAGCACTCCAACCTGCACCTGATCATCGGCAAGTCCTCCTTCTCGGAGGCGCAGCTGGTGGACAACTACGCCGCGGTGCTGGACGAGGTGCTCCGCGCCAAGCCGTCCGCCGCCAAGGGCACCTTCCTCAAGAAGGTCACCCTCACCACCACCATGGGCCCGGGCGTCCCGGTCGACCCGAAGATCGTGAAGAACCTGCAGGAAGCCTCCTCCGAGGCCTGATCGACGCGTACCGCCCGACGGGGCCCCGCCACCACCCGTGGCGGGGCCCCGTCCGTCTGTCCGCTGTGGCACGCTCGGCGCATGCGGCTCGAAGACGTCTGGCTCCGCTACCACCGGCACGGCCCGTGGGTGCTGCGGCAGGTCGACGTGGCGATCGGTCCGGGTGAGGTGGCGGTCGTGCTCGGCCGTAACGGCGCGGGCAAGTCCACGCTGCTCCAGCTCGCCGCCGGGGTGCTGCGGCCGAGCCGGGGCCGGGTGGTCGACCGGCCGGTGACCGTCGGCTGGGTGCCGGAACGGTTCCCCGCCGACCAGCCGTTCACCGTCGGGGCCTACCTGTCCGCGATGGGGCGCGTCGCCGGCCTGCCGGGTCCCGCCGCCGACCGGGCGGTGCGTCACTGGGTCGAGCGGCTGGGCCTGAGCCGGTTCCACGACGTGCGCCTGCCGCAGCTGTCCAAGGGCACCGTCCAGAAGGTCGGCCTGGCGCAGGCCCTGCTGCGTCCGCCCGGCCTGCTGGTGCTCGACGAGCCCTGGGAGGGGCTGGACGCGGCCGCCCGCGAGCTGGTCCCGGAGATGATCGGCGAGGTGCTGGCCGACGGCGGCGCGGTGCTGGTCAGCGACCACCGGGGAGAGACGGTCCGCCTGCCGGGCGCGCGGCAGTGGTCGGTCACCGCCGGCACGCTGACGGAGGCCGCGCCGTCCGGCGGCCCGGGGCCTCACCGACCTTGGCGGTGCGCAGCAGCTCCTTGAGGTAGA
>NZ_CADEAU010000088.1 GCF_902825405.1 Micromonospora maritima
TGGGCGGCGGCGCCTCCAGCCCGAGCGCCCGGGCCACCGTGTCGAAGCGGCCGCCCAGCGCCAGCGTGGCCGAGGTGGCGACGACGGTGCGCTCGTCGTAGAGGTGGGTGGCGAGCGTGCCGGCCACCGACAGCGGCGCCACCACCAGCGCCCGGCGGCTGCCGTTCTCCGGCTTCTCCACCCACGCCACGTCGTGGTCGGCCTCCTCCAGCAGCCGCTGGGCGGTGGTGGACAGCTCGTCCAGGACCGCCTTCGCCTGCTGCTTGCGGACCGGGTCGGGGTCGTCGGCCTTCACGTCGCCGATCGACTCCAACGCGGCCCGGGTCGCCGCGTCGAGCAACGTGCACGCCTCCCGCAGCGCGGGCGGCAGGCCGGCGGTGAGCCGACCGGCCGGCGCCTCGGCCAGCCCCACCGCCAGCGCGTCGCCGGCCTCGGTGAGTCGGTCGGCCAGGTCGGCCCGCAACAACGGCCGGGCCCGTCGGGTGGACCTGTCGATCAACTCGGGCACCAGCTCGGCCTGGGCCGCCGAGGAGACCCGGTCGGCCAGCTCGTGCGCCTCGTCGACGACGAGCAGCTTGTGCGGCGGCACGATGTGCCGTCCGGCCAGCATGTCGACGGCGAGCAGGCTGTGGTTCGTCACCACGATGTCCGCCTCCCGGGCGCGGGCCCGGGACGCCTCGGCGAAGCACTCCTGCCCGAACGGGCAGCGGCTGGCCCCGACGCACTCCCGGGCCGGCATGGAGACGCTGCGCCACACCTGGTCGTCCACGCCCGGGTCCAGCTCGTCGCGGTCTCCGGTGGCGGTCTTCTCGGCCCAGTCGCGCAGCCGCTGCACCTGCTTGCCCAGCCGCCCGGCCTCGCCCAGCCACTTCGTGCCGCCACCGGGGCGGGGCGCGTCGAAGAGCGCGTCGTCCGGCTCGTCCTCGACCGAGCTGTCCAGCCGGGCCAGGCACAGGTAGTGGTGGCGTCCCTTGAGCACGGCGAAGGTGGGGCGGCGGCCGAGCACCGGCTCGACCGCGTCGGCCAGCCGGGGCAGGTCGTGCTCGACGAGCTGGGACTGCAACGCCAGGGTCGCGGTGGAGACCACCACCGGGCCGTCCACGGTCAGCGACGGGGCCAGGTAGGCGAGCGACTTGCCGGTGCCGGTGCCGGCCTGCACCAGCAGGTGCTCGCCGGAGGCGATGCTCCGCTCGATGGCCTCGGCCATCTGCTGCTGGCCCGGCCGGGCCGCGCCGCCCGGCACCGCGCCCACCGCGGCGGCCAGCAACTCCCCGCCGTCGGCGCGGGCGGCCCGGCGCTTCTTCGGGACAGCGGGGCCGGTGGCGGTGCGGGACGGACTCACCGTGCGACCGTACCCGCCGGCACCGACGAGGGTCCCGCCGCTCCGGCCGCGTGGCGCGGTCCGTGGGTCGCGTCCGGTTACTTCCCGATCGCGAGGCGTGGCCGGAATCGGTTAGGGTGCCAGGCATGCCGAGCGACGTGGTCCGCGTGATCTACCGCAAGTACGACGGCAGCGCGCACCGCGACTACCCGGCCCGCCGGCTCGCCGAGGACGACCTCGGCGTCTGGCTGGGCGTGCCGGCCGGCACCGAGTCCGTCTACCACGGCCGCCCCTCGGTCGAGCAGATCCCGTTCGTCCTGCTGGTGCCCCGGCACGGCTGGTGGACCGGCATGTTCAACCCGCCGCCGCGCACCAGCGAGGTCTACTGCGACATCGCCACCCCGGCCCGCTGGGAGGGCGAGGAGACGGTCCACCTGGTCGACCTCGACCTGGACGTGGTGCGCCGTCGGGAGACCGGCGTCGTCGAGCTGCGCGACGAGGACGAGTTCGCCGAGCACCGGGCCCGGTGGCACTACCCGGACGACCTGGTCGCCGAGGCCCGGGCGGCGGCCCGCTGGCTGCTCGGCGCGCTCGGCGACGGCAGTGAGCCGTTCGCCACCTCGTACCGGAAGTGGTTGGCCCTGGTGGTCTGAGCCCGGCTCACCAGCGCGGCGGCCAGGCGGCGTCCGGCCCGAGCGCCGGCAGGTCGGCCACCTTGTCCGGGTTGAGCTGGTTGAACACGCCCGTCACCCGGCCGTCGTGCACCGCGAACGAGGTGACCATCCGGATGGTCCGCCCGTCCCGGTGGAGGAACTCCGACTGCCACCCCAGCGTGCCGTCGACAAGGACCGGCCGGCCGCGCAGGGCACCCCGCCCCCGGGCCTGCCCGTACAGGCCGAGGAGCAGGCGCGCGACCGCGTCGGTGCCGACCACCGGCCGGCGCCCCGCCGGGAAGTGGCCGCCGGAGTCGCCGATCGACATCACGTCCGGGGCCAGCACCCGGACGAGTTGGTCCAGCTCCCCGGACTCCACCGCGGCGGCGAAGGCGGAGAGCACGCGGCGCTGCTCGGCGAGGTCCGCGCTGTGTCGTGGCACGTCCGGCCCGTGCACCGCCCGGCGCCCCCGGGACGCGAGCTGCCGCGCCGCCTCCGGCGTCACGGCGAGCACGTCGGCGACGTCACCGAACGGCACCGCGAAGACGTCGTGCAGCACGAACGCCACCCGCTGCTCCGGCGTCAGCCGCTCCAGCACCACCAGCAGGGCGGTGCCGAGCTGGTCGGCCCGGACCGCGCGCTCCGCCGGATCCGGCGCGAACCCGTCCGCCGGCGGCAGGCCGCGCACCACCGGCTCCGGCAGCCACTGACCCGGGTACGCCTCGCGCCGCACCCGCGCCGAGCGGAGCACGTCCAGGCAGATCCGGGAACAGGTGGTGGTCAACCAGCCGCGCACGTCGCGGACGCGGGCCCGTTCGGCCGGGTCGGCGAGCGCGCCCGAGAAGCGCAGCCAGGTCTCCTGCACGGCGTCCTCGGCCTCGGTGCGGCTGCCCAGCATCCGCTGCGCGACCGCCAGGAGGTGCCCTCGTTCCGCCTCGAACTCCCCCGCAAGCTCGTCCACCCGCCCATTCTCCCGCTCGGCCACCCCGCACCGCCCACCGCCCACCGTCCGCCGCCGCGCCCGCCCACCGCCCACCGTCCGCCGCCCGGCTCCGCTGCCTGCCGTCCGCCGCCCGGCTTCGCCGCCTGCCGTCCGCCGCTCATCCGCCGCCCGGCTCCGCCGTTCACCCGCCCTCCCTGCCGGCCGCCGTGACCAAGCCGCCTGGCGTTCGGCCGTGCGCCCCCGTCCGGCTCATCCCGCCGGGAGATCTTGGTACGAAACGGCCCCCATAGGGGCCAGTTCTTACCAAGATCTCGACCGATCCCACTTTGTGGAAGATCGATTCCGTTCGGTGAGGCGCTGGTTCGAGAGGGGTGAGGTGCGTGAACGGGCGGGCGGGGGCGGGGGACTGCCAACGGGCGGGGCGGGCCTGGAAACGGGTGGAGGAGCTGGGGGATAAAGGGTGGGTCGCAAAACGGGCGTAGCGGGCACGCCGTACCCATGATCGGGGTCGGGGGGTGAGGATCGGGGGATGAGTGGCGTGGTGGGGCCCGAGGGCGGGCCGATGCGGGATCTGCTGCGGGTGGGTCCGGGGCCGGTGGACCTGGCGGCGATCGACCCCCGGTCGACGCCGGGGTTGCCGGCGGCGGCCGGGCACGGGTCGGCGCGCAAGGAGTGGGCCCGCGGGCAGGTGGAGCTGGTCGGCGCCGAACTGGGTCGGCAGCAGGAGATGCTCTACGCCGCCGCCCAGGGCGCGGCCGGGCCGGGGAGCGCCACCAGCGCGCCCAGCCAGGCCGGTGGACAGCTGGACGGTGACCGGCCGCGCCGGGTGCTGCTGGTGCTCCAGGCCATGGACTGCGGCGGCAAGGACGGCGCGGTCAAGCGGGTGGCCGGCGCGATGAACCCGCTCGGGCTGCACATCCGTTCGTTCGGCCCGCCGACCGAGGAGGAGCGGCGGCACGACTTCCTCTGGCGGGTGCGGCGCGCGCTGCCACCGCCCGGCTACGTGGGCGTGTTCAACCGCTCGCACTACGAGGACGTGCTGATCGCCCGGGTGGAGGGGCTGGTCGACGAGGCCACCTGGCGGTCCCGGTACGCGATCATCAACGACTTCGAGCGGGAACTGGTCGAACGGTCCGTGACCGTGGTGAAGGTCATGCTGCACATCTCGTACGCCGAGCAGGGCGAGCGGCTGATGGAGCGGCTCACCGACCCGACGAAGTACTGGAAGTACAACCCGAGTGATCTGGACACCCGGGCACGTTGGGACGACTACCGGGCCGCGTACACCGAGGCGCTGGAGCGCTGCGGCACGGACGTCGCCCCCTGGTTCGTGGTTCCGGCGGACCGCAAGTGGTATCGCGACTGGGCCCTGGCCCACCTGCTGCGGGAGACGTTCGACGGGTTGGATCTGGGGTATCCCCCTGCCGATTTCGACGTCGAGCGGGAGCGTGACCGGTTACGCGACCAGGGCGGCAAGTGATCAGGTGAACAGCAGGTGAACGAGCGGTGAATCGGGCCTGACCAGGGGTGGGCCGGTCGATGCCGGGTTCGACCGTGTCCCTAGCATGCCCAGAGCAGACGCCCCCCGGGGCGACGGCCACCCTTCCACCGACACGACGAGGTCCGTGCTGTGAAGTTTTCCTTCCGTCCCACCGAGGGCGCCTTCTACGAGCTCTTCACCAGGGCCGCGCAGAACCTGGTGAAGGGGACCGACCTGCTGAACGAGCTGGGCCTGCCCGGCGCGGACGTGCAGTCGATCAGCGAGCGGCTGACCGAGGTCGAGCACGACAGCGACCAGATCACGCACGACCTCTACAAGAAGATCAACTCCACCTTCATCACGCCGTTCGACCGGGAGGACATCTACCGGCTGGGCTCGCTGCTCGACGACGTGATGGACCACCTGGAGGCGGTCGGCAACCTGCTCTACCTGTACGGCCTGACCAAGCTCCCGTCGCTGCCGCGCGAGCTGCACGAGCTGGTCAACGTGCTCGACCAGCAGGCCAAGCTCACCGCCGAGGCGATGCCCCGGCTGAAGTCGATGAAGGACCTCGAGGACTACTGGATCGAGTGCAACCGGCTCGAGAACGACGGCGACCAGGCGTACCGGATGCTGCTGGTCCGCCTCTTCTCCGGCGAGTACGACGCGCTCACGGTACTGAAGATGAAGGAGGTCGCCGACGAGCTGGAGGCCGCCTGCGACGCCTTCGAGCACGTCGCCAACACCGTCGAGACCATCGCGGTCAAGGAGTCCTGATCCTGTGAGCCCCGAACTCATCGCCGTGCTGGCGGTGATCGCGGTCGCCATGGCGTTCGACTACACGAACGGCTTCCATGACGCGGCCAACGCGATCGCCACCAGCATCTCGACCCGGGCGCTGACCCCCCGGATCGCCCTCGCGCTGGCCGCCGTCGGCAACTTCGTCGGCGCGCACTTCGGCGCCGGGGTCGCCAAGACGGTCGGCGACGGTCTGGTGACGCTACCGACCGGGGTGGAGAGCCTCGGCGTGGTCTTCGCCGGCGTACTCGGCGCGATCGCCTGGAACCTGATCACCTGGTACTTCGGCCTGCCGTCCTCCTCCTCGCACGCCCTCTTCGGCGGCCTCGTCGGCGCGACCCTGTTCGCCGCCGACGGCATCGTCCAGTGGGGCAACATCCTGGAGAAGGTCATCATCCCGATGGTCCTCTCGCCGGTGGTCGGCCTGGTGCTCGGCTTCCTGGTGATGCTCGCGATCATGTGGCTGTTCCGGAAGGGGCAGCCGGGCAAGCTCAGCCGGGGCTTCCGCTGGGCGCAGACCGTGTCCGCCGCCGCCATGTCGGTCGGCCACGGCATGCAGGACGCCGCCAAGACCATGGGCATCATCGTGCTGGCGCTCTACACCGGCGGCTTCCAGGAGAGCAAGACGCACATCCCGGGCTGGGTGTTCTGGACCTCCGCGACGATGCTGGCGCTCGGCACGTACGCGGGCGGCTGGCGGATCATCCGGACGCTGGGCCGGAAGATCATCGACCTCGGCCCGGCGGAGGGCTTCGCGGCCGAGACCGTGGCCAGCGCGGTGCTCTACTTCAACGCCCTGGTGCTGAAGGCCCCGATCTCCACCACGCACACGATCACCTCGGCGATCATGGGTGTGGGCGCGACCAAGCGGCTCTCCGCGGTGCGCTGGAACGTGGCCGGCAACATCGTGATCGCCTGGATCATCACGTTCCCGGCGGCGGCGGCCATCGCCTGCCTCGCGTACCTGCTGGTGCGCCCGCTGTTCTAAGGAGGGGCCCCCTCTTAACGCCTGCGGTAGAGGAAGGGCCCCCTCTTAACACTGAGGTGTTAAGAGGGGGCCCTTCCTTAAGCGTAGGAGACGCCGATGCGGGCCTTGATGTCGTCGATCAGGGTCATGACCTCAAGGGTGGCGGCGTGCGGCACCAGCGGGCTCTCGGTCAGCCCCGCCGCCAGGCAACGCTGCACCTCGATCGCCTCGTACTGGTAGCCCCCGCCGGTCAGGTCCGCCGGGATCGTCTCCGGCTCGGCCCCGGCCCGGTGCAGCACCGCGTGCCCGGGCCGGAAGAACGGCTCGGGCAGGTCGATCCGGCCGGCGGTGCCGGTGATCGACGCGGTGATCGCGGTGGCGCCGACCATCCCGCAGCTCAGCGTCGCCACCGCGCCGGAGTCCCAGCCGAGCACGATGCCGGTGTTCTCGTCCACCGCCTCCGGGCTCAGCCGGGCCCACGCCCGCACGTGCTGCGGCGCGCCGAGCACCAGGTGGGCCAGGCTCAGCGGGTAGACGCCGAGGTCGAGCAGCGCGCCCCCGCCCAGCGCGGGATTCCGCATCCGGTGCTCGGGCGGGAACGGCCCGGCCACCCCGAAGTCGGCCCGGACGTGCGTCACCTCGCCGATCGCGCCGTCGGAGATCAGCTCCAGCACCCGCAGGATCAGCGGGTTGGTCCGCATCCACATGGCCTCCATGAGGAAGAGCCCGTGAGCGCGCGCCGTCTCCACCAGCTCGGTGGTGGTGGGCAGGTCCAGCGTGCAGGGCTTCTCCACCAGCACGGCCTTGCCGCCGGCCAGGCAGGTCAGCGTCGCCTCGTGGTGCGCGGCGTGCGGGGTGGCCACGTAGATCGCGTCCACGTCCGGGTCCGCGGCCAGCTCGGCCCAGGAGGCGTACGCCCGCGGCACGTCGTACCGCCGCGCGAACGTCTCGGCGCTCTCCCGGGTGCGCGACCCGACCGCCACCAGTTCGGCGTCCGGCACCAGCCGCAGGTCGTCGGCGAAACAGGCGGCGATGTGCCCGGTGGCCAGGATTCCCCAACGCGTCATGCCCGAACGCTATCCCGGCCGCTTCCGCCGCCGGCAGGGTGATCCACCCGTCGGGACGTCAGGACCGGCCGGCGACCTCCGCGACGAACACCCGCCACGAGGCCGCGGGAAGGACCAGCGCCGGCCCGGCCGGATCCTGCGAATCCCGTACGCCGACCAGACCGCCAAGGTCGTCGGCGACCTCGACGCAGTTCCCACCGCTCGATCCGCTGCGCCGGGACCTTCGCCAGCGCTTCCTGCCGTTCCTGCCGCTGAGCGACGACGAGGCGCGGGCCATCGCGCTGCTGGCCGAGGACGGCGACGACCGGCTGGCCCTCGCGGTCTACCTGGGAACTCACCACGGGTGGAGCGGTATTGGACTGCCTTCATCCAGGTAGGACAACGCCCACCGCGCCTCCTGCCGCAGGAGTGGGGTGAGGCGAGGCTCCTCCAGGAATGCTTCGTACAAGGTCCTGCCTCGGCGGGGATCCGTGTCGGCGACGCACCGGATCGCCGCACTGCGTACCACGAGATCCTCATCGGCGAGGGCCTGCTCGACCGCCGCCCGGCCCGCCGGTCCGGTGTGCTTGGCCAGCGCCCTGACGGCGTTGACGCGGTGCAGGAAGTCCTTGTGTCGAGCCTGCTCGCAGAGGATGTGCGTAGCGCGGGGATCATTGATGTCGCCCAGGATCACGATCTCCGTGGTGCCGACGCGGCCCGGCATCTGGGCGAGGAACTCCTCGGGCGCGATCATGGCGGCGATGTGCAGGGCGGCCGACCAGCCGTCACCCAGCTCCCGGCCCGTGGCTCTCGTGACCAGGTTCGCCCTGACCCTGCCGTAGTAGAGGTCGAAGACACGTCTCGCTCCGGTTGGCCCGGCAGCGATCAGGGCTTCGTCGGCCCCGGGCTCCCAGTCGAGAACCTTGGCGATCACGGCGTCGAGACCATCGCTCATCGGCCGATGATGCCATTGTCGTACGACCGCATGACGGGGCCACAGCCATGGCAGTCCGGTCGCCCACGGAAACCGAGCGCGGACGCTGAGCGGGCCGGGCGGGCGCTTGCGGCCGAACATGATCCGCGAGGCAGGGCCTAGGCTCGGGGCATGACGATCGACGGCTTCGCCGCACCCCCCGCACTGGTGGAGCACGCCCGCCGGTTCCACGCCGAGGGCGGCGTGCCGGCGGTGCCCCGGGTCGCCGCCACCGTGTTGCTGCTCCGCCCGGCCGGCGACGACTTCGAGGTCTACCTGATCCGCCGGGTGGCGGCGATGACCTTCGGCGGCATGTACGCCTTCCCCGGCGGCGGGGTGGACCGCTCCGACTCCGAGGCGCACCTGGGCTGGGCCGGCCCGGGGCCGGCGGCCTGGGGGGAGCGGTTCCGGCTCGACCCGGCGGCCGCGCAGGCGGTGGTCTGCGCCGCCGCCCGCGAGGTCTTCGAGGAGGCGGGCGTGCTGCTGGCCGGCCCGGACGCGGACACCGTGGTCGGCGACGTGAGCGGTGACGACTGGGAGGCGGCCCGGCAGGACCTGGTGGGTCGGCGTACCGGCTTCGCGGATCTGCTGGCCGGGCGCGGTCTGACGCTCCGGTCCGACCTGCTGCTGCCGTGGACCCGGTGGATCACGCCGGAGTTCGAGCCGCGCCGCTTCGACACGTACTTCTTCGTGGCGCTGCTGCCCGAGGGGCAGCGGACCCGGGACGTCTCCGGCGAGGCCGACCACACGCTGTGGCTGCGCCCGGCGGACGCGCTGGCCCGGGCGGAGGCGGGGGAGCTGACCATGCTGCCGCCGACGATGGTCACCCTCGGTGAGATCGCCGCCGCCGGCGACCTGGCCGGCGTGGCCCGCGCGGCCCGGGAACGCGACCCGGGTACGCCGATCCTGCCCCGCATCGAGGACCTGGACGGGGCCGAGCCACGCTTCCTGCTGCGCTGAGTGGGGATGTTAAAAAGGGCCCCCTGTTATGCAGAATGCGTTAACAGGGGGCCCTTCCTTGCACGTCAGCCGAAGCGACCGGTGATGTAGTCCTCGGTCTTCTTCTGGCTCGGGTTACTGAAGATCTTCTGGGTGTTGTCGTACTCGATCAGGCGGCCCGGGTCGCCGGTCTTCTCGATCGAGAAGAAGGCGGTGCGGTCCGACACCCGCGCGGCCTGCTGCATGTTGTGCGTGACGATGATGATGGTGAACTTGTCCTTGAGCTGGAACATCAGATCCTCGATGGCCAGCGTGGAGATCGGGTCCAGCGCCGAGCAGGGCTCGTCCATCAGCACCACCTGCGGCTCGACCGCGATGGTGCGGGCGATGCAGAGCCGCTGCTGCTGGCCGCCGGAGAGGCCGGCGCCGGGCTTGCCGAGCCGGTCCTTGACCTCGTCCCACAGGTTCGCCGAGCGGAGCGCCTTCTCGGCCGTCTCCTCCAGGATCGACTTGCGGCGGACGCCGTTGAGGCGCAACCCGGCCACCACGTTCTCGAAGATGCTCATGGTGGGGAACGGGTTCGGCCGCTGGAAGACCATGCCGATCATGCGGCGCACGGCCGTGACGTCCACGTCGCGGTCGTAGATGTCCTGCCCGTCGATGGTCAGGTTGCCCTCGACCCGGGCGCCGGGCAGCACCTCGTGCATCCGGTTGATCGACCGCAGGAAGGTGGACTTGCCGCAGCCGGACGGGCCGATCAGGGCGGTCACCGTCTTCGGCTCGACGGTCAGGTTGATGTTCTCGATCGCCTTGAACCCGCCGTAGTAGGCGGTGACGTTCGAGGCTTCGACGCGCTTGGCCATGGTGGCGGTACCTCCGGGGTTCATCGGCCGAGCCGGTTTCGACGGGCCAGCAACTTCGCCGCGACGGTCAGGACGAGGACGAGGGCGACCAGGGTGAGCGCCGCGGTCCACGCCCGCGCCGGCGAGTACTTCGAGGCCTCGCCGGCCTGCTGGTAGACGAAGAGGGCCAGCGACGACTGGTTGTTCTCGAACGGGTTGAAGTTGATCGAGGCGCCACCACCGGCGACGAGCAGCACCGGGGCGGTCTCGCCGGCGGCCCGCGCGATGGCGAGCATGATGCCGGTGACGATGCCGGGCAGCGCGGTCGGCAGCACGACCCGCAGGATGGTCTTCCACTTCGGTACGCCGAGGGCGTAGGCGCCCTCGCGCAGCGGTGCCGGCACGAGCCGGAGCATCTCCTCGGTGGACCGGACGATGGTGGGCAGCATCAGCACGCTCAACGCCAGCGCGGCGGCGAAGCCGGAGAAGCTCGGCCGGCCGTCGTTGAACCACGGCGAGACGATCAGCACCCAGAACGCCAGCACGAACAGGCCGGTGACGATCGATGGGATGCCCGTCATCACGTCCACGAAGAACCGGATGGCGAACGCGAACCGGCCCCGGCCGTACTCGACCACGTAGATCGCGCAGAGCACACCGAGCGGCACGGTGATCAGGGCGGCGATGCCGACCTGCTCCAGCGTGCCGACGATCGCGTGGTAGGCGCCGCCGTTGGCGTCCCGCGCCCCGATGTTGTTCATCGAGGTGCCGAAGAAGTTGCCGTCCAGCCGCTCCGAGCCCTTGCTGACCAGCGTCCACACCACCGAGGCCAGCGGCAGCACGGCCAGCACGAAGGCGGAGTGGATCAGCGCGCTCCAGGTCCGGTTGCGGGCCGACCGCCGGCCCTCCACCGCGTTCGTCGCGACGAAGAGACCGACCAGGTAGAGCAGCGCGGCGATCACCACGACCAGGACCGGGCCGCCGATGCCGGCGCCGTACACGACGGCCGCCGCGAGCAGCACCGCCGCGACGGCGATGGCGGGCGCGGCGTACGCGGGGAGCCGCCGGGCCCGCAGCGTGGCCGGCTGGGCCGGCGGGCGCGGGCGGGAGGGGGTGAGAGTGGAGGTCATGCCGCAGACTCCGTGAACTCGCGGCGGCGGTAGATGATCGCGCGCGCGGTGATGTTGACGATCAGCGTGATCGCGAAGAGCACCAGGCCGGAGGCGATCAGGGCGCCGCGGCCGGTGTCGTTCGCCTCGGCGAACCGGTTGGCGATGTTCGCGGCGATCGAGTTGCCGCCGCTCTGCAGGATGTTGAAGGAGATGGCGTACGTCGAGCCGAGCGTGAGCGCCAGCGCGATGGTCTCGCCGAGCGCCCGGCCCAGGCCCAGCATCACCGCGGCGACCACCCCGGGCCGGCCGTACGGCAGGACCGCGGTGCGGATCATCTCCCAGCGGGTGGCGCCGAGCGCGAGCGCGGCCTCCTCGTTGGCGGTCGGGGTCTGCCGGAACACCTCGCGGGAGAGCGAGGTGACGATCGGCAGCACCATGATCGCCAGCACCAGGGAGCCGAGCAGGATCGAGCTTCCGTACGGGCCGTCGCCGAAGATCGGGATCCAGCCGAAGTACGTGTTCAGCCAGGCGGAGAGATCGGCGACCGGGCCGGCGAAGTAGTCGCGGCCCCAGAGGCCGAAGACCACGCTCGGCACCGCGGCCAGCAGGTCGATCACGAAACCGAGGCCGTTGCCGAGCCGGCGCGGGGCGTAGTGCGACAGGTAGAGGGCGATGCCGAGCGCTACCGGCACGGCCATGAGCAGCGCCAGGAGCGAGCTCAGGACGGTGCCGAAGGCGAGCGCGCCGATGCCGAACTTCGGCGGGTTGTCGTTCGGGAACCAGCCCTCGAAGGTCCAGAACGACTCGGTGTTGGCCCGCAGCGCCGGCACGGCCTTGGCGATCAGGAAGATCGCGATGGCCGCGATGATCACCAGCACGGTGGTGCCGGCGGCCAGGGTGAGGCCGCGGAACGCCCGTTCCGCGCCGAAGGCGCGGGCGCGGGGCAGGCCGCCGCCCCCGCCGAGGTCGCCGCCGGGGCGGCCAGGGTTTCCGGAGCGCTCGGCCACACGCGCCGAGGCACCGGCGGGCCGCTCGTGGCTCATGGCCACGGGGGTCCCGCCGGTGCCGGCGTGCGCCGAGCGGTGAGGGGTGTCACCCATCTGCTCGCTCGCTTCGCGTTGAGGAGGTGTCGATCAGGGCGTCAGGAGAGGCTCTTGACCGCGGCCTCGACCTTGGTGCGGACGGTCTCGGGCAGCGGGGCGTAGCCCAGCTCCACCAGCTCCTGCTGGCCCTCGGCGCTGGCCGCGTGGCCGAGCAGGCCCTTGACCAGGGGCAGCTTGTCGGCGGCGAGGCCCTTGCTGCAGACGATCTCGTAGGTCGCCAGGACGATCGGGTAGGCCCCGGCCTCCTTGGTGTTGTAGTCGATCGACATCTTGAGGTCGTTGCCCTGGCCCTCGAACTTGGCCCCGGCGATGGTCTTGCCGGCCGAGTCGCCGGTCAGCTCGACGAACTCGCCGGCGCCGTTCTTGATCTTGGCCATCTTCAGGCCGGAGTTCTCGGCGTACGACCACTCGACGTAGCTGATGGTGCCGTCGGTGCTCTTGACCTTGCTGGCGACACCGTCGGACTTGGCCGCGCCGACGCCGCCCGGGGCCTTCCACGCCTTGGAGTTGCCCAGGGTCCAGTCCGCCTCGGCGGTCTTGGACAGGTACTTGGTGAAGTTGTCGGTGGTGCCCGACTCGTCGGAGCGGTGCACCGCCTGGATCGCGGTCGACGGCAGCTTGGCGTCCGGGTTGTCGGCCTTGATCGCCGCGTCGTCCCACTTGGTGACCTTGCCGGCGAAGATCTTCGCCAGGGTGGCCGGGCTGAACTGGAGGTTGTCCGCGCCGCTGACGTTGTAGACGACCGCGACCGGGCCGATCACCATCGGCAGGTTGAGGGCCTGGCCGCCGGCGCACTTGGCGTCGGCCTGCGGCTGCTCCTCGGGCTTGAGGGCGGAGTCGGAACCGGCGAAGTCGGCGGTGCCGGCGATGAACGCCTGGATACCGGCGCCCGAACCGCTCGGCTCGTAGTTGATCGTGGTGCCGGAGCACTTCTGCTGGTACGCCTTGATCCACTCGGCCATGGCGTTCTTCTGCGCGGAGGAGCCCTGCGCGTTCAGCGTGCCCGTGGCGCAGTCCGCCGCGGCGGCGGACCCGGAGGCACCGGCGGCCGGCTCGTTGTTGTCCGAGCCGCAGGCGCTGAGACCGAGAACCGCGGTAAGAGCGAGACAGGCGATGGCGCCGTGCCGCTGGAGCTTCACTGGAGGGGTTTCCCTTCACGTCTTTGGTCAGGTCGCCCGGGGTACCGGGGGGCCGGCGCTGACCGGCTGACACGAAAGTTAGGAGGGCCAGGTGGACGGATCGCCGGTCGGAAGTGAACGAGGGGTGAACAAGCTCGATCCGCTCGCCTACGGCAAGCTGTAAGTGTGTTGTCCATTACATGAACAGCGGAGGGCAAGTCCCTCTTATCGAGATTTGTCCGGCGACGCGTGACCTGGCCGCTACCGGGCCGTGACGACACCGTGATGCTCCTGTCGCGGCGAGTGTCCGGTCTCAGGAGATGCGGTCGACGGCTGCCCGCACCGCCCGGCGCACCGGCTCGGGCAGCGGGGTGTACCCCAGGGTGCTCGCCGTGCCCTGGCCCTCGCTGCTGATCGTGTAGCCGAAGAACGCCCGGGCGAGCGGGGCCCGGTCGACCGCCAGCCCCTGCTCGCAGACCACCTCGTAGGTGACCAGGACCAGCGGGTACGCCCCGGACCTCCGGGTGGTGCGTTCCACCGCGAGCCGCAGGTCGGGCCCGAGGGCGCCGACGCTCTCGACGGCGGCCTGCGAGCTGGGGACGACGAACTCACCGGCGCCGTTGCGCACGGCCGCGGCGGGTAGATCCGTGCCGCGCAGGTACGACAGTTCGAGGTAGCCGATCCGGCCCTCTCCCTCCCTCACCGCGTCCGGCACCCGCCTGGATCCGGACACGCCGACGCCTCCCGGCAGCGGCCACTTCCGGCTCGCGCCGTAGGGCCAGCGCCCCGAGGCGGTCTCGGCGAGGAACGTGGTGAAGGCTTCGGTGGTGCCGGACGAATCGGCGCGGTGCACCGGGATGATCCCGATCGACGGCAGGGCCGTGCCGGGATTGTCGGCCCGGATCGCCGCGTCGTCCCAGCGCCGCACCGCCCCGGAGAAGATCGCCGCCACCGTGGCGGGGGCGAGCCGGAGCTGAGGACTGCCGGGCAGGTGGTACGTCACCGCCACCGGTCCGACCGCCATCGGCAGCACGAGCGGTGCGGCGCCGACGCACCGGGTCCGGGCCTGTTCCAGCTCGTCCGGGGACAGCGGCGAATCGGTCCCCGCGAAGTCGGCGACCCCACCGATGAAGGACGTGATCCCCGCTCCGGAGCCGGACGGCTCGTAGTTGATCGTGGTGCCCGGGCAGGCCTTCTGGAAGGCCGTCGACCAGAGCTGGACGGCGTTCGCCTGGGCGGACGAGCCCTGCCCGTTCAGCGTCCCCCGGGCACACGTCACCCCGGGGGCCGGCTCCCGGGTCGGCGCCGGGCCGCACGCGGCGAGCACGGACAGCGCGGACAGCAGCCCGGCGAGAGCACCCCGGCGGCTGCCGCGCACCGTCAGACCGACTGGTAGTTGACGTGCCCCGTCCAGCGGGCGAAGCCGGTCCGCTCGTAGAGCGCTACCGCGCCGGTGTTGCTCTCGTCGACGTAGAGCATCACCCGGTCCAGCCCTCGCACGTCGCGCAGGTGGACCAGGCCGGCCGCGGTGAGCGCCCGGCCCAGCCCGCCCCGGTGCGCGGACGGGTCGACGCCGAGCACGTAGACCTCGCCGATTCGGGCGGACCCGGGTCGCTCGTGCACCTTGGTCCAGTGGAAGCCGAGCAGCCGGCCGGTGCCGGAGTCGACCGCGAGCAGGAAGCCGGCCGGGTCGAACCACGGCTCACCGAGGCGTACGCGCAGGTCGTCGAGCGTCCACCGACCCTGCTCGGGGTGCTGGGCGAAGGCGGCGTTGTTGACCGCCAGCCAGGCCTCGTCGTCCTCGCCCGGACGGAACGCGCGCAGCTCCACCCCCTCGGGCAGGGACGGCTCGGGCAGCGCGGCGGTCAGTGGCCGGCGCAGCTGCCACAGCACCCGGGCCCGGGTGAGACCCAGGTCGACCGCGAGCGCGGCGGCCGACGGGTGGTCGCCGTGCGCCCAGGCGCGCACCGGCCC
>NZ_CADEAU010000089.1 GCF_902825405.1 Micromonospora maritima
CACCGTGCCCGACCCGCACGCCCCCGCGCCCGCCGACCCGCACGTGCACGCCCTCGCGCACGACGCTCCGCACGCCCGGCCCGGGGCGGAGTGGCCGGGCGGGACGGCCTACCAACCGGTCGAGCCCGACCGGTTCACCCGGATGGTGCTGCGGCTGCACGCCCGCGCCCCGCGCTGGGCGGTGCCGCTGGCGGCGCTGGGCTGCGTCGGCCTCGGCATGGCCTACGCGCTGATCAGCGACCCGACCCAGAGCGACCCGGACGCCCGGCCGACCTGCCTGCTCAAGCTCACCACCGGGCTGGACTGCCCGGGTTGCGGCGGCACCCGTGCCCTCTGGTACGTGCTGCACGGCGACCTGCCG
This sequence comes from Micromonospora maritima, assembly GCF_902825405.1. Taxonomy (GTDB): domain Bacteria; phylum Actinomycetota; class Actinomycetes; order Mycobacteriales; family Micromonosporaceae; genus Micromonospora; species Micromonospora maritima. Next base: position 362 of record NZ_CADEAU010000089.1, read on the forward strand.
GCCGCCGCCCGCCACCACTTCCTGTTCGTCTTCGCGCTGCCGTTCCTGGCCTGGCTCTTCGCCGCCTGGGCCGGCAACCGGGCGTTCGGGTGGCGGCTGCCCGAGCCGCGGTTCAGCCCGAAGGTGATCGGCGGCTTCCTGGCCGCCTGGGCGGTCTTCTCGGTGGTCCGCAACCTGCCCTGGGCGCCGTTCCCCTCCCTCTACGTCTGACGCCCGGCGGCTCGCCGGCTCGCGCGCCGACGGCGGTGCCGGCCGTGGCGGCCCCGCCGAGCTGAGTCGTTGGCGACATCGCCGGCACCGATGCCCGGTATGGCCCCTACCCGTGCGCCCTCGGCCCGTGCGGCCCGGGCCCGCGCGCTGGTGCCGGCGCCCCCGGGCAGGCGGCGGCGATGGGTACCCCGCATGAGCGATATACCTCAGCGTCATATTTATGCCTCTGAGTCATATCGCATCTGATCGGTGGTCCCTCCCCGCCGCGACACGCCGGCCGCTGGCGCTCCGCCACCTCGCGCCCCCGCCACCTCACGCCCTCGCCAACTCGCGCCCCGCCACCCGGGCCGGTCCCCGCGGCGGTCGAGGTCCGGGGCGACCGCGAGCCGCGGGAGATCCGCCTGCTGTCGCGCCCTCCCAGGGGGTGCGCAGCCCACGCTCGCGGAACCCGACCCGGCGGGCGACCGCACGAGACGTTGACCACGCACGCTCGCGGCGGCGCAGGTCGGCCGCGTGCCCGATTTCCACGACGAAGGCCGGGCAACTACAGTCCTCGGCATGCCGGAGATGGTGCAGCCCCAGGTCAAGCTGATCGCGTGGACCCAGTTCCAGGCGCCGGACGACGTGCCGTGGTCGACCGACGCCGACGGCGGGCAGGCGCTCGCCGAGTTCGCCGGGCGGGCCTGCTACCAGAGCTGGAAGAAGCCGAACCCGGCCACCGCGACGAACGCCGGCTACCTGGCGCACATCCTGGAGGTCGGCCACCTGAGCGTGCTGGAGCACGGATCGGTGAGCTTCTACTTCAGCGGCGTCTCCCGCTCGTTCACCCACGAGCTGATCCGGCACCGGCACTTCTCCTACTCGCAGCTCTCCCAGCGCTACGTGCCCGAGCGGGACGCGGCGATGGTCGAGCCGGCGGTGATCGCCGACGACCCCGAGCTGCACAAGAAGTTCGTGGAGGCGTCCGAGGCGGCGGTGCGGGCGTACACCGAGCTGCTGGAGGGGCTGGAGGCCCGCTTCACCGACGAGCCCAACCCGACGCTGCGCCGCAAGCAGGCCCGCCAGGCGGCCCGCGCCGTGCTGCCGAACGCGACCGAGACCCGCATCGTGGTCACCGGCAACTACCGGGCCTGGCGGCACTTCGTCAAGATGCGCGCCACCGAGCACGCCGACGTGGAGATCCGCGAGCTGGCGGTCGAGTGCCTGCGACAGCTCAAGGGCGTCGCGCCGAACGTCTTCGCCGACTTCGTGATCTCCACGCTGCCGGACGGCACCGAGGTGGCGGCGTCGCCGCACGCCGAGTGAGTCGTCGCCCTTCGCCGCCGGGCCACCGGTGGTCGTCCGCTAGGTTGTGAACATGACGCACGACCACCCTGCCGCCCCGGAGCGGGGCCCGTCGCGCCCGTTCGGGCGAGTGATCACGGCCATGGTGACCCCGTTCACCCCGGACGGGGCGCTGGACCTCGACGGCGCCGCCCGGCTGGCCCGCTACCTCGTCGACGAGCAGGGCAACGACGCGCTGGTGCTCAACGGCACCACCGGTGAGTCCCCGACCACGACCGACGCGGAGAAGGAGACGCTGATCCGCGCGGTCGTCGAGGCGGTCGGCGACCGGGCCCGCATCGTCGCCGGGGTGGGCACCAACGACACCCGGCACACCGTCGAGCTGGCCGCCCAGGCCGAGAAGGCCGGCGCGCACGGCCTGCTCGTGGTCACCCCTTATTACAACAAGCCGCCGCAGGCCGGGCTGCTGCGCCACTTCACCACCGTCGCGGACGCCAGCGGGCTGCCGGTCATGCTCTACGACATCCCGCACCGCTCCGGTGTCGCCATCGCCACCGACACGCTGGTGAAGCTCGCCGAGCACGGCCGGATCGTGGCGGTCAAGGACGCCAAGGGCGACCTCACCGCCACCTCCTGGGTGCTGGCCCGCAGCGACCTGGCGTTCTACAGCGGCGAGGACGCGCTCACCCTGCCGATGCTGTCGATCGGCGCGGTCGGCGTGGTCGGCACCTCCACCCACTTCACCGGGGTCGGGACGAAGCAGATGATCGAGGCGGTCGAGGCCGGCGACGCGGCCCGGGCGCTCGCGCTGCACCGGCGGCTCCTGCCGCTCTACACCGGCATCTTCCGCACCCAGGGCACCATCCTGGTCAAGGCGGGACTGGCGGCCCAGGGCCTGCCGTCCGGCCCGGTACGACCGCCGCTGGTCGAGGCCACCGGCGACGAACTGGCCCAGCTGCGCGCCGACTGCGCCGCGGCGGGCCTGCCCCTGCCCGAATGATTCAACGACACGACGGACGCCGCACGGCGGCGTCGCAGAATGAGGTGACGCGTGACCGAGGCGCACATCGAGGGTGAGCTGCCCCCGCCGCTGCCGGAGGGCGGCCTGCGGATCATCCCGCTCGGCGGACTCGGCGCCATCGGCCGGAACATGACCGTCTTCGAGTACGACGGCAAGCTGCTCATCGTCGACTGCGGGGTGCTCTTCCCCGACGTCGAGCAGCCGGGCGTGGACCTGATCCTGCCCGACTTCGGGCCGATCCTGGACCGGCTGGCCGACGTGCAGGCGATCGTGCTCACGCACGGCCACGAGGACCACATCGGCGCGGTGCCGTACCTGCTCGCCCACAAGCCGGACATCCCGCTCGTCGGTTCCCAGTTCACGCTGGCGCTGGTCGAGGCGAAGCTGGCCGAGCGGCGGATCCAGCCGTACACGCTGACCGTGCGGGAGGGCGGCCGGGAACGGCTGGGCCCGTTCGAGTGCGAGTTCTTCGCGGTGAACCACTCGATCCCGGACGCGCTGGCGGTGGCCATCCGCACCCCGGCCGGCCTGGTGCTGCACACCGGCGACTTCAAGATGGACCAGCTCCCGCTGGACGGGCGGATCACCGACCTGGCCGGTTTCGCCCGGCTCGGCGCCGAGGGCGTCGACCTGCTGCTCTCCGACTCGACGAACGCGGAGATCCCCGGCTTCGTCACGCCGGAGCGGGAGATCGGTCCGGTCCTCGACTCGATCTTCGCGAAGGCCAAGGGGCGGATCATCGTCGCCTCGTTCGCCTCGCACGTGCACCGGGTGCAGCAGGTCTTCGACTCGGCAATCGAGCACGGCCGCAAGGTCGCGCTGATCGGCCGGTCCATGGTCCGCAACATGGGCATCGCCCGCGACCTGGGCCTGCTCAACATCCCGCCCGGCCTCGTGGTCGGCATCGAGGAGGCCACCAACCTGCCGCCCGAGCAGATCGTGCTCATGTCCACCGGGTCGCAGGGCGAGCCGATGAGCGCGCTGGGCCGGATGGCCAGCGGCGACCACCGGCACATCACCATCGCACCCGGCGACACCGTGGTGCTGGCCTCGTCCCTGGTGCCCGGCAACGAGACGTCGGTCTACCGGGTGATCAACCGGCTGGCCCGGGCCGGCGCCGTGGTGGTGCACAAGGACGTGGCCAAGGTGCACGTCTCCGGCCACGCCCCGGCCGGCGAGCTGCTCTACCTGCTCAACGTGGTCCGGCCGAGCAACCTGATGCCGGTGCACGGCGAGTGGCGGCACCTGCGCGCGCACGCCCGCCTCGGCATCGAGTCCGGCGTCGCGCCGGACCGGGTCGTGCTCTGCGAGGACGGCGACGTGGTCGACCTGGTCGAGGGCCGCGCCAGCCTGGTCGGGCGGGTGAAGAGCCGCTACGTCTACGTCGACGGCCTCGCCGTGGGCGACGTCAGCGAGTCGCTGCTGACCGAGCGGCGGATCCTCGGCGACGGCGGCTTCATCGCCACCACCGTGGTGGTCGACTCGGTCACCGGCAAGGTGGTCGCCGGGCCGACCGTCTCGGCGAAGGGCTTCTCCGAGGACCCGGCCGCGTTCAACCCGGTGATCCCGCTGGTCACCGAGGCGCTGAACCGGGCCGCCGCGGACGGCATCACCGACCCGCACCAGCTCCAGCAGATCGTCCGCCGCACGGTGGGCCGCTGGGTCAACGACGCGTACCGGCGCCGCCCGATGATCGTCCCGACCGTCGTCGAGGTCTGACCGACCGCGCCCGAGCGCCGGCCCACCGTCCGCGGTGGGCCGGCGCCGTCGCTTTCCGGGTACGTCCCGGCACGCTGCGTCGAATCCGCTTGCCACTGTTCAACCGATAGGCGTCCGTCTCCGTACTCCCGGTCGGCCAGCGTGCCCCTGCGCCGGTCGGGAGGAGCGTGGCGGATGGACCGCAGACGGATGACAGCCATCGGCGTACTGGTGGCGGCGGCCGGATTGACGGCGGCGGTGACCCTGCCGTCGTTCGCCGGTGAGGGACCACGGCGCGCCGCCCCGGCGGCCGACGGCGTGGACCGGGTCGGGTCGGCCGGAGCACCGGACGTGGCCGGGGGCACCGGTTCGGTGGAACCCGACGGGGGCAGGTCGGACATGAGCTCTCCTCAGCGGCAACGGCTGGAACGGCTCATGATCTTCCACGGTGCGGGGCCGCACCGCAGCCCCGGTCGGGGGTGGCTCGGCCGCCGGCGACGGCCCGGCCGGGTCAGGCGATGACGCGGACCCGCTCGGCCTGCGGACCCTTCTGGCCCTGCGCGATCTCGAACTCGACCCGCTGGCCGTCGTCCAGTGCCTTGTAGCCGTCCATCTCGATCGCGGAGAAGTGGACGAACACGTCCTGCCCGCCGTCGACGGCGATGAAGCCGTAGCCCTTTTCGGAGTTGAACCACTTCACGGTGCCCTGTGCCACGGTGCACTTCCTCACTCTGCGCGGCGTTCCAACACCCGGGAGCCGGCGGACCGGCACCGGTGGCGCACCGGCTTCGGCGATCGGCGACGGCCGCTGAATCGGTGACCGAAATCGCACGCTACACGAGGCGTGACGACCGCGCACGACCACAAATCGGGCATATTCCGGCCCGGAACGCGGCACCCGCGTACGCCGTCCCGGGGCGGTCCGGTATGCATGCGGCATGACCAGCACGAGCGCCCCGGCCACCGTCCGCCGGATCCGGCCGGAGGATGCCGCCCGGATGCGCGCGCTCCGGCTGGAGATGCTCGCGGACAGCCCGCTGGCGTTTCTGGAGACCGTGGCCGAGGCGGCGGCCCGGCCGCACGCCGACTTCGTGGCCCGGGTGGCGTCGGTGTCGCGCGGCGACCACACCGCCCAGTTCGTCGCGGACCCGGGTGGCCGCCTGGTCGGTCACGCGGGTGGGGTCGCCGCGCCGGACGAGGCGGGCCTGACGCTTGTCTGCACGGTCTACGTGACGCCGGCCCGGCGGGGAAGCGGGCTGCTCGCCGCGCTCGTCGAGGAGGTGGCGGCCTGGTCCCGGGCCTGCGGGCGGCCCGAGCTGATGATGGAGGTGGTGGTCGGCAACGACCGCGCCTACCGGGCCTACCGGAAGCTGGGCTTCGTCGACACCGGCGTACGCGTCCCGCACCCGCGCATCCGCGCCATGTACGAACTCCAGATGCGTCGCCCGGCCTGACGGGTGTTGAGCGGGGCCCCTCCTCTACCGAAGGCGTCAAGAAGGGGCCCCTCCTTTCAGGCGTGCCGGCGGCTCTGCACGACGCGGAACCGGTTGGCCACGTACGCGCCGTCGGTCAGTGCGGAGTTCGCCGCCGGGTTGGCCCCGGAGCCGTGGAAGTCGGAGAACGCCGCCGACTGGTTGACGAACACGCCACCGGTCAGGTTGCAGGACAGGTGCACCCCGGCATCGATCGCCGCCGCCTCGGCCGCGTCCAGGACCGCCTCGTCGGTGGAGTAGACGGCCGCGGTCAGCGCGCCCTTCTCCCCCACCGTCTCGCGCAGGATGCGCAGGCTGTGCTCGGTGGAGTCGGTGGCGATGGCGAACGAGATCGGCCCGAACCACTCCCGCGAGTAGGTCGCCGTGTCGCCGGCGTCCAGCTTCACCACGGTCGGCGTCCGCACCACCGCGCCCGGGAAGGACGGGTGCTCGACGGTCCGCGACTCCAGCACCGGCTCGCCGACCTTGGTGACCTCCTCCAGCCGCTCCAGCACCCCGTCGTTGACGATCGCGCCGGTCAGCTCGACGCCGCGGGCCGGGTCGGCGGTCAGCTTGGCGACCGCGCCGGCGATGCCGGCGGCCACCTCGTCGAAGCTCTTGTGCCCCTGGTCGGTGTCGATGCCGTCGCGCGGGATGAGCAGGTTCTGCGACGTGGTGCACATCTGGCCGCTGTAGAGCGTGAGCGTGAAGCCGAGGTTGCGGCAGAGCCCGGCGAAGTCGTCGGTGGAGTCGATGACGACCGTGTTCAGGCCGGCCTTCTCGGTGTAGACGGCGGCCTGCCGTGCGTTCGCCTCCAGCCAGTCGCCGTACTCGGTGGAGCCGGTGAAGTCGACGATCTTCACGCCCGGGTGCAGGGCCAGCGTGGAGGCGAGCTTCTCACCGTCCGCCTCGGGGGCGAGCTGCACCAGGTTCGGGTCGAACCCGGCCTCGGCGAGCACCTGGCGGGCGTACCTCACGGTGACGGCGAGCGGCAGCACCGCGCGCGGGTGCGGCTTGACCACCACCGGGTTGCCGGTGACCAGCGAGGCGAAGAGACCCGGGTACGAGTTCCAGGTCGGGAACGTGTTGCAGCCGATGACCAGGGCCACGCCGCGCGGCACCACGTGGAACGTCTTGGTCATCCGCAGCGGGTCGCCCTTGCCGGCGGCCTTCTCCCAGCCGGCCGTCCCGGGGTGGCGGGTCATCTCCGCGTACGCGTAGGCCACCGCTTCCAGCGCCCGGTCCAGCGCGTGCGCGCCACCGGCCTGGAACGCCATCACGAACGCCTGGCCGCTGGTGAACTGCACGGCGTTGGCCAGCTCGAACACGTTCTTGTGGAGGCGGTCGAGGATCTCCAGGCAGACTCCCGCCCGCGCCTGCGGACCGGCGTCGCGCCAGGCCGGCAGCGCGGCGGTGGCGGCGGACACCAACTGGTCGGCGCCGGCGTGCGGGTAGCGCACGTCAAGCGGCACGCCGAACGGGCTGACCTCGGTGGCCACGGTGCTGCCGTCACCGGCCTGGTCGAGCGGGAAGTCCCCGCCCAGGTACGCCTCGAACGCGGCTTTGCCGTCGGCGGCGGCGCTCTCGCCGTACACCCGAGGGCTGGGCGACTCGGGGTAGGCCGACCAGTACCCGCGCTCCGCGATGGCGGTCAGCGCCCGGTCGAGGGTCTCGCGGTGCCTGTCGTACAGGGGGTGCGGGGTCTCCGTCATGCCCGCCATCATGCAACAGGAAGGCACCAGATCAGTAGGGGCGTGTCACAACTGAAGATCGCCCACCGTCGACCGGCCGAGGCCCGGGAACGGCGACAGGGCCAGCGGTTTTCCGCTGGCCCTGCGCGAGGTTGGTCGGGAGGGACGTCCGCACAACGCCTCCGGCGTTGGGTCGCAAGAACTTGAAAAGTCTCCGGCGGATGCCCTCCCGCACGAAGCATCTTGCGCCGTCCGGTTCCTGCCGTCAAGTCCTTGTCGGTGGGTTTCTGGCACTCACCGCACATCGCCGGTTACCCACCGGTCCTGCCCGATCCCCCACCCGGGCGAGTTCCACCTCCACCGTGGGGTCAGGAGAGGAGGTCGGCGTCGCGGGCGGCGCGGAGGCTGGGCTTGATGCGGTGGGTGGGGCCCACCTGGCCGGCCACCGCGTCGAGCGTCTTCAGGCCCTCGCCGGTGTTGAAGACGACGGTCTCCGCCGTCGGGTCGAGCCGGCCCGACTCCACCAGCTTGCGCAGCACGGCGACCGTGACCCCACCCGCGGTCTCGGCGAACACGCCTGTGGTGCGGGCGAGCAGGCGGATGCCGGCCCGGATCTCGTCGTCGTCGGCGTACTCCATCCAGCCGCCGGTGCGGCGCACCGCCTCCAGCGCGTAGAGGCCGGCGGCCGGGTCGCCGATGTTCAGCGACTTGGCGATGCCGGTCGGCTTGACCGGGACGATGGTGTCGCTGTCGCCGTGCAGCGCGGTGGCGATCGGGTTGCAGCCGGCGGACTGCGCGCCGAACACCTTCCAACCGCCGGCCGGCGCCTCGACCAGGCCGATCTCGACCAGCTCGGTGAACGCCTTGTCGATCTTGGTGAGCAGCTCGCCGCTGGCCATCGGGATGACCACCTGGGCCGGGATCCGCCAGCCGAGCTGTTCGGCCACCTCGTAGCCGAGCGTCTTGGACCCCTCGGCGTAGTAGGGCCGGACGTTCACGTTGACGAACGCGGTGTCCTCGAAGTCGTCGGTCTCCACCAGCTCGCCGCAGAGCCGGTTCACGTCGTCGTACGAGCCGTCCACGGCGACCAGGTCACCGCCGTAGACCGCGGTGGTGACGACCTTGCCCTGCTCCAGGTCGCCGGGGATGAAGACCACCGAGGGCACGCCGGCGCGTGCGGCGTGCGCGGCGACCGAGTTGGCCAGGTTCCCGGTGGACGCGCAGGCGTAGCGGGTGAAGCCCAGTGCCCGGGCGGCGGTCAGCGCGACCGACACCACCCGGTCCTTGAACGAGTGGGTCGGGTTGGCGCTGTCGTCCTTGACCCAGAGCGGGCCGGTGAGGCCCAGCTCGGCGGCGAGGTGCGGGGCGGACACCAGCGGGGTCAGCCCGGGGTCGAGGGTGACCCGGGTGGCCGGGTCCTGGCCGGCCGGCAGGAGGTCGGCGTAGCGCCAGATGCTGTTCGGGCCGGCCTCGATGCGCTCCCGGGTGACGGTGGCCAGGGCGGCGGTGTCGTAGTCGACCTCCAGCGGCCCGAAGCACTCGTAACAGGCGTGCTGGGCGGCCAGCGGGTACCGCGCGGAACAGGCGCGACAGACCAGGGCGCGGGCCGGGCTGCGGGTGGTGTCGATGCCGGGTGCGGCGGGGAGCGTCGACGTCATGTCGAGGGATTCCTCTCATCTTTCCCCGCATCGCCGGGTGCGGCGGGGACGGAATTGGCACCTGCCCGCGGTCGCTCGTCGTCGAGCGTGCGGGTGGTTGCCGGGGCGTCGTCGGGCCGTATCCCTCAGCCCCTCTGGATGAGGTATGCAGTTGTGCCGCCGAGTCTATGCGCCGCCCGCGGCCACGCCACCTCGGGATCCCACGGTGTGGGCCGGCTCAGCGGCCGACCACCGCGACCGGATCGGCCACCGCCGGCCGGTCCACCACGGCCGTCGGCACGGGGGTCGCCGTCGCGGCCGGCCGGGCCGGGGTACGGGTGACGAGGTTCGCCGCCACCAGGGCGGCGACGGTCAGCCCGGCGCCGACCAGCTCGACCGCGCCCGGTCGGTAACCGCGCAGGATCTGCACCGCGAACGTGGTCACCGGGACCAGGTTCATGAACAGCGCGGCGTCCGCCGCTCCGAGCCGCCGGACGCCGGTGTTCCAGGCCAGCACCGCGACCACGGCGGCGACCAGCACCGCGTACGCGAGCTGGGGGGCGACCGCGACGAGGTCGGCGGCGTGCGGGGCGTGCTGGACCCCGGTGAGGTCGGCGGCGGCGCTGGCGGCGACCATGGCGATCGTGCCGGCGACCGCGGTCAGCGCCGTGTAGCGCAGCGGCGACCACTCGGGGAACCGGGTCGCGCCGTGGGTGTAGAACGCCCAGCCGAGCACGGCGCCGACCATGAGCAGCCCGCCGAGGCCGAACTCGCCCAGCCCGTCGAGCCGGCCGCGGGTGATCACCAGACCGACGCCGAGGAGCGCGACCAGGGAGAGGCCGAGCAGCGCGGGCCGGGGCCGGATGCCGTCCCGAGCCCACCGGACGAGCTGGGTGACGACCGGCACGGTGGCGGCGAACAGCGCGATCTGCTGCGGGGCCGCGTGCCCGAGCGCGAGGTTGGTGAGCGTGTTGAAGCCGGCGAAACCGAGCGCGCCGAGCAGCATCACCTCGACCCCGCGCCGCTGCGCGGTCAGGGCGGTCACCCCCTCCCGGGCCAGGAGCAGGGCGACCAGCACGGCGGTCGCGAGCACGTACCGCGCGGTGGTCAGGTTGAGCGCGTCCACCCGGGTGAGCGCGCTGGCCAGCACCGGGAACATGACGCCCCAGCTGAGCACGGCGAAGAGCGGAAGGGCGGCGGAACGGGAACGCATCGCGGCTCCTATGTTCGAGTATCGTCGAACCAACGGAGCCGACTCTAGGAGGTTGTTCGACGGATGTCGAACATGGGTTACCCTGGTCACATGGAGCTGCACGAACCCGACCTGCGCGACGTGCCGGTCACCGCGGTGCTGGCGGCGCTGGCCGACGACGTCCGGCTGCAGATCGTGCGCACGCTGGCCGAGGGCGGCGAGCACGCCTGCGGCACGTTCGAGTTCGGCGTCTCCAAGGCCACCCGCAGCCATCACCTCAAGGTGCTGCGGGAGGCGGGCGTCACCCGTACCCGGATCGCCGGCACCAGCCGCTACGTCCGGCTGCGCCGCGAGGAGCTGGACCGCCTCTACCCGGGCCTGCTCGACGCGGTCCTCGCCGCGCCCGACCGGGTGGCATGATCACCGGATGCGGAACGCGGCGGCCCGACTCGGCATCGGCGCAGGGCTGGCCCTGCTGACCGCCTGCGCCCCGACGCCGCGACCGGCCGACCCGCGGCCCACGCCGCCGGTCCGACCGGCCGCCGCTCCCGACACCGCCATCCCCACGCCCGCCTGTTCGCCGGAGGGCATCCGGATCGTCGAGCTCGGGGTGAGCGCCGCGATGGGGCTGCGGGCCATGAGCATCGAGCTGGTCAACTGCGGCGACCGGCCGTACCGGCTGCGCGGCTATCCGGCGGTCGCGCTGCGCGACGTCGACGGCGACCCGGTCACGGTGCGGGTCGTCCCCGGGGCCGCCCCGATCACCTCCGGCTTCGACGACCCGCCCACCGCGCTCGTGCTGCGCCCCGGAGAACGGGCCGGCGCCGCGCTGGTCTGGCGCAACCTGGTCACCGACGCGACGGTGGTGGCGACCGACGGCGTCGAACTCGACGTCGCCCCGGTGGCCGGCCGGCCGGCGTACCCGGTCGCGCTGGACGGGCCGATCGACCTCGGCACCACCGGCCGGCTGGGCGTCAGCGCCTGGAAGCGCCGCGACCCGGCGCCGACCACGGAGGCGCCCGCGCCGTCCGCGCCGGTCGGTCCGCCGTCGCTCGCGACCACCCCGGTCAACCCGCTCTGAGGGCCCCGGCACGGGACGGGAGTCCCGCACCAGGACCCGGTGAGCGAGCGGCTCAGGCGGGGACCGACGCGTGGGGCGCGGGGGTGGCGTCCGCGGGCTCGCCCCGGCGGCGGGAAAGCAGCGCGTCGAGCGCCCAGGGGCCGGGGCCGAGCACCGCGACCAGCAGGAACGTCCAGCAGAAGAGCGCGGCCAGCTCACCCCCGTTGCGGAGCGGCAGCAGGCCGTGCGGCTGGTGCACCACGAAGTACGCGTACGCCATCGAGCCGGAGGCGAGCAGCGCGGCGGGCCGGGTGAGCAGGCCGACCAGCACGAGCGCGCCGCAGACCAGCTGGATCAACGCGGCCCACCAGCCGGGCCAGGTGGCGAACGGCACGGTGCCGCCGGTGGCCGGGTTCCCACCGAGTATGCCGAAGATCGACGCCGCGCCGTGGCACACGAAGAGCACGCCGACGACGACACGGAACAGGGACAGCACGGGACCGTTCACTTGCTTGAGGATCATGTGTTACCTCCTGGGACGGGTGTCGGACGCCGTCCAGGATGGCGATCACATTGATCGATGTTAATCGATTTCCTTGCAGGCGGGACAGCCCATGGGAACGCTCCCATGATATGGGCGTGAGGTGTTAAGCGGGGCCCCTTCCTCTACCGGATGCGTTAAGAAGGGGCCCCTCCTTAGCTCGTGACGTCCTTGCGGGTGAAGCGCCAGAAGGCCAGACCCCAGAACAGCGTGGCGTAGACGATCGCCGAGATCGCGCCCTTGACCACGTCGTCGGTCTGCATCGGCGACGACAGCAGCCCCAGCCAGGCGCTGCTGTAGTGGGTCGGCAGCAGGTTCCGCAGCCCGCCCAGCGCGGTGATCTGGTCCAGGATGCTGGACAGGATCCAGAGCAGCACCGCGCCGCCCACCGCACCGAGCGCGGCGTCGGTGGTCACCGAGAGCAGGAACGCCAGCCCGGCCACCACCAGCAGCACCACCGCCAGGTAGCCCAGCACGCCGAGCAGCCGGAGCAACCCGTCGGCCGGCGCCAGCTCGGCGGAGACCTGGCTGCTCAGCGGCTTCCAGCCGTAGCGCAGCGTGCCGGCCAGCAGGGCGGTGCCGGCCAGCAGCACCAACGCCAGACCGGAGTACGCGAGCGCGACCACCAGCTTCACCGCGAGCAGGCGGGCCCGGGGCACCGGCACCGCCAGCAGGTACCGCAGGCTGCCCCAGCTCGCCTCGCTGGCCACCGTGTCACCACAGAACAGCGCCACCACCACGACCAGCAGGAACGACGCCGACACCAGGATCGAGAACAGGGTGAAGTTGAGCCCGCCCGAGGTGGCCAGGTCGGCCAGGCTGGCGAACTCGCCCCGGCCGCCACCGTCGTCGTCGCCGGAGTCGAACTGGAACGCCACCAGGATGATCAGCGGCAGCAGCACCATGAACCCCAGCGCGAGCTGGGTCCGGCGCCGCGACGCCTGCCGCCGGAACTCCGCGCCGAAGGGCATGGTGGTCGACGGCCGGTAGCCGGCCGCCGCCCCGCCCGCACCGGGCGCCGCCGTACCGCCGGAGGACGCCACCGAAGAACCCGCCATCACCGGTCACCGCTTCCCCGAGAGTTCTCGCCCACCAGGGCGAGGAACGCGTCCTCCAGGCGGCGCCGGGGCACCACCCGGTCCACCCCGATGCCGGCCCGGACCAGCTCCGCCACCACCTCGCTGCGGGCGGTGCCGTTGGTGTCGACCACCAGCCCGCCGTCCGAGTCCGGCAGCACCCGTACGCCGTCGAGCCGGTCGAGCACCGTCCGCGCCGCGTCCGGGTCGCTCACCTCGAACAGCACGCTCGGCGACTCGCCGACGATCTCCTCGACCGGCCCGGAGGCCACGATCCGGCCCTTGTTCACCACCACCGCGTGGGTGCAGGTCTGCTCCACCTCGGCGAGCAGGTGGCTGGAGACCAGCACCGCCCGGCCGTCGGTGGCGTACCGCTGGAGCACCCGGCGCATCTCCGCGATCTGCGGCGGGTCCAGCCCGTCCGTCGGCTCGTCGAGCACCAGCAGCTCGGGCAGGCCGAGCATGGCCTGGGCGATGGCGAGCCGCTGCCGCATGCCGTGGCTGTACTTCTTCGTCCGCCGGTGCACCGAGTCGCCCAGACCGGCGATCTCCAGCGCCTCGTCGAAGTGGGCGTCCTCCCACGGCCGCCCGGTGGCCCGCCAGTACGCCTTGAGGTTGTCCAGGCCGGACAGGTGCGGCAGGAAGCCCGGCCCCTCGACCAGCGCGCCGATCCGGGAGAGCACCGGCGAGCCGGGCACCAGCCGGTGGCCGAAGACGTAGATCTCCCCGGCGGTGGGCTGGGTCAGCCCCATCAGCACCCGCAGCGTGGTGGTCTTGCCCGCGCCGTTCGGCCCGAGCAGGCCCACCACCTGGCCGGGGTGCACCTCGAAGTCCACGTCGGAGACCGCGACGAAGCCGTCCGCGTACGCCTTGCGCAGGTTGCGCACGGCCAGCGGGACGCCCGCGTACTCCGGGTGCACGGAGCTGTCCTGGCGGCGGTGCCGGCGTCGGGTGAGCAGGACGACCACGACGAGCCCGACCACGATCGCGGCGACCAGGCCGGCCAGCACCCAGCGCCACACCGTGGCGGTGGTCGGGATCGGCGCGGCGTCGACGGTGGGCAGCACCAGCGGGCCGTCGCCGAGCGCCACCGTGTGCACGGCCGGCTCGGCCGGCGTGGCGTACGCCTGGTCCGACGTCGCCACCACGAGCCGCAGCCGGTGCCCGGCCTCGACCCGGCGGACGATCGCCGGCAGCGTGACCGTGACCGGGGCCGCCGCGTCCAGCGTGCGCGGCAGGCCGGTCAGCCGCACCGGCGCGACCAGGCCGGACGGCAGCGTGGACGCGCCCTGCGGGTCGACGTCGTAGAGCTTGACGAAGAGCACCGCCTCGCCGGTCGGCGAGGCGGCCCGGATGCGCACGGTCGGCGCGCCCACCACGTCGACCGGGTCGGCCAACGGCGCCGACTCGAAGCGCGCGTGCTGGCCGGGGATGTCCCCGGCCACGCCGTCCAGCAACGAGCCGAGCGCGCCCGCGAACGGCACCGCGGAGATCGCCGCCGGGTTGCCGTTGGGCGGTACGGCGACCGGCTGGGCCCCGCCGGTCAGGGTGATCTCCCGGCGGCCCTGGCCGGCCACGCCCGGATAGTCGTCGGTGCGGAAGCCGGTGGCCACCAGACCGCGGTCGAGCGCGTCGAAGCCGGCGATCCGGGAGAACGTGAAGGTGTCGCCCGGGGCCGGGCCGTCGCCCTTGACGTAGTGGTCCAGCCACTGGGCGGTCAGGAACTTCACCCGGTCCGAGTCGGAGGTCGGGCCGGCGCCCCCGTCGTGCCCGCCGGTGAACCAGGCGACCCGGACCGGCGTGCCGGCGGCGGCGATGCCGCGCGCGTTGGCGTCCGCCTCGGTGAGCGGGAAGAGCGTGTCGGCCTCGCCCTGGACCAGCAGGGTGGGGGCCTTGATCCGGTCGAGCACACCGGCCGGCGACGACCGGCGCAGCAGCGCGACCGCCGCCGCGTCGGCCCGGCCGGTGGTGGCGATGCGCAGGTACGCGGCGCAGACGTCGG
>NZ_CADEAU010000090.1 GCF_902825405.1 Micromonospora maritima
CGCCGCGTCGGGCGCCGCCGCGTCGGGCGCCGCTCGCAGCGCGCCGGGCGCAGGCGTTAAGAAGGGCCCCCTCTTATGCACGAGGCGTTAAGAAGGGGCCCTTCCTTTCACCTCAGCCGGTGTTGCGCATGCCGGCGGCGATGCCGTTGACCGTGGTCAGCAGCGCCCGCTCCAGCGCCGTGCCGTCGTTCGGTGCCCGTCGGCCACCCGGCGCGGTCGCCACCGCCCGCCCGGCGGCGCCGGACTCGCGGTACTGCCGCAGCAGCGCCACCTGGAGGTGGTGCAGCGGCTCCAGGTAGGTGTCCCGCACGGCGAGTGTGCGCTGGAGCACGGGCGAGTTCTCCAGCAGGGCCGGCGAGGCGGAGATCGCCAGCACCTCCTGCTTGGTCAGCTCGTACTCCTGCTCGATCTTCTCGAAGATCGGGTGCAGCTTCTTCGGGACCAGCGTCTCCACGTACCGCCGGGCGATGCTCAGGTCGGTCTTGGTCAGCATCATCTCGACGTTCGACAGGAACGTGCGGAAGAAGTGCCAGTTCCGGTTCATCTCGGCGAGCACGTCGGCCAGCCCCGCCTCCCGCGCGGCGGCCAGCCCGGAACCCACGCCGAACCAGCCCGGCACGATCTGCCGGGTCTGCGTCCAGCCGAACACCCACGGGATGGCCCGCAGGCCGGACAGGCCGGCGCCGGTGTTCGGCCGCTTCGCCGGCCGGGAGCCGATGTTCAGCGCGCCGAGCAGCTCGGTCGGGGTGGACGCCCAGAAGTAGGCCGGCAGGTCCGGGTCCTCGACCAGGGACCGGTAGGACCGGAACGCCGAGTCGGACACCACGTCCATCGCCGCGTCCCAGCGCTCCAGCATCTCGGCCGGCTGCCGGGGCGCGGTGTGCAGCAGCGTGGCCTGGAGCACGGCCGCCACGGTCAGCTCCAGGTTCTCCCGGGCCAGCGCCGGCAGCGTGTACTTGTCCGAGATGACCTCGCCCTGCTCGGTCACCTTGATCGCGCCGTCGAGCGTGCCGTACGGCTGGGCGAGGATCGCGTCGTGGGTGGGCCCGCCGCCGCGGCCGACCGTGCCGCCCCGGCCGTGGAACAACCGCAGGTGTACGCCGTGCCGGGCGGCCACGTCCCGCAGCGCGCGCTGGGCCCGGTGGATGGACCACTGGCTGGTGGTGATGCCCGCCTCCTTGTTGGAGTCGGAGTAGCCCAGCATCACCTCCTGCACGTCACCGCGCGCCGCGACGAGCGCCCGGTAGGCCGGCAACGACAGCAGCTCGTCCAGCAGTTCGCCGCCGGCGTTCAGCTCGGCCGGGGTCTCCAGCAGCGGCACGATGCCGATCCGGGCCCGCCCGCTGTGCACGTCGACCAGGCCGGCCTCCCGGGCCAGCACCACCGCGGCGAGCACGTCGTCCACGCCCAGCGTCATCGAGATGATGTACGACTCGATGACCTCGGGGCCGAACCGGTCCTGCGCCTCGCGGATCGCGGAGAACACGTCGAACGTCTTGCGCGCCGACTCGGTGAGCGGGCTGTCCTGGGTGGAGAGCGGCCGCCGGCCGGTCAGCTCGTCGGCGAGCAGCTTGGTGCGCTCCAGCCGGGTCAGCGACGGGTAGTCGGAGACCTCGCCGACCGCCTCGTAGAGCTGGGCCAGCACCTCGTGGTGCTTCTCGGCGTGCTCCCGGATGTCCATCGTCGCCAGGTGCAGCCCGAACGCGGAGACGGTCCGGATGGTCGAGGCGAGCCGGCCCACGGCGGTGAGCTGGCCGGAGTTGCGGGCCAGCGACGCGCGCAGCAGTTCCAGGTCGGCGATCAGCTCGGTCGAGCCCTGGTAGTCGCGGCCCGGCACGTGCGGGGTGCCGGCGCGCAGCCGCTCCCGGGTGTTGGCCAGCTTCGCCTTCACGCAGCGCGCCTTGAGCCGGTAGGGCTCCTCGGCGTTGACCCGGCGGAACCGGGGCGCCACCTCGGGCAGCGCGTCCAGGTCCTTGGCCAGGCTGGCGGAGAGGTCGAGCGAGACCGCGCGCAGCCGACGGGAGACGCTGACCTCGCTGATCAGCTCGTCCATCGCCTTCTCGGTGGCCTCGATGCCGTGCTCGTGCTGGATCCGCAGCACCTCGCGGGTGACCGTCGGGGTGACGAACGGGTTGCCGTCGCGGTCACCACCGATCCAGGTGCCGAACGTCAGCGGGCGGGCGGTCGGTGAGGTCTCCACGCCGAGCGTGCGCAGCGTGTCGGCGAGGTCGTCGAGGACCTGCGGCGCGGCCTCGGCGTGCAGGTCGCGCAGGTAGTAGATGGCGTTGCGGGCCTCGTCGGTCGGGTCCGGCCGGTCGAGCCGCAGCTCGTCGGTCTGCCACATCAGGTCGAGCAGTTCGGCGAGGCGGCGGTTGGCCGGGCCCTCGTCGCTCGCGCCGTAGAGGATCGCGTTGGCGGTCTCGGTGTCCAGCTCGTCGGCGACCGCGCGCAGCTTGGACAGGATGGACCGGCGGGCCGCCTCGGTGGGGTGGGCGGTGAAGACCGGGCGTACGGCCAGCCGGCGGGCCGCCGCGGCGATCTCCTCGGCCGGCACCCCGCGCTCGGCGATCATCTTGGCCGCCTGGTCCAGCCAGCCGCCGTGGGTGGCACGCCGGCGACGCAGGTCGCGGGCGCGGTGCACCTGCTCGGTGATGTTGGCCAGGTGGAAGTAGGTGGAGAAGGCGCGGGCCAGCTTCGTGCCGGTGGTGACGTCGAGCCCGGCGAGGCGCTGGGCCGCGGCCGGCGCGTCGGAGCGGACCTGGGCGCGGATCTCCTCGACCAGGTCGAGCAGCGGCCGGCCCTCCTGGCGGGCCAGGGTCTGCCCGAGCAGGGTGCCGAGGCGGCGGATGTCGGCCCGGAGAGCGGCGTCGGGGCCGTCGTGGTCGTGCTGGTCGGTCACGGTTGCGCTCCTTACGCGAGGACGAAGGACAGCGCTGTCCGACTCCCCTGGATGGTATCCGCGTGCGCCCCGACGGCAGGAGGGGGACGGCGTGATGATCTGCACTCTGGGACGGGCGGACCGGTCAGCCTTCCGCGACCGCGTGCCGTCCCGGACCGGTCCGGGCGGCCCGGCGGCGGGCCCGGAACATGGTGGCGGTGAGCAGGCCGAGCAGGCCGGCGACCACCCAGACCAGCAGGCCGACGAGCGCCCAACCGCCGCCCCGCCAGTCGAAGTAGATCGCCGACTTGAGCAGGTCGGTGGCGAGCCCGGGGACGTTCCAGCGGTGCATCCCGCGCAGGAACGGGGGCAGGAACTCGGGCGCGTAGATCCCCCCGGAGCCGGGGTTGCCGAGCACCACCAGCAGCAGGATCACGATGCCGGTGCCGAGCAGCCCGAGCCATGCCTGCACGGCGGACGCGACCATCCCGGCGGCGAACGCGGCGAGCGCGCCCACCACCGCGATGGTGCCCACGTCGTGCGGGAAGACGTCGAGCACCGGGCCGACCAGGACGGCCCCGATGACGCCGAGCAGGACGGAGTGGACGGCGAGCGTGGCGATCCGCAACCCGGCCCGGCGCAGGCTGCCCGGGCTGGTGCCGAGCGAGATGCCCAGCGCCGTGGAGGCCAGGTAGCCGCCGAGGACCACGCCGACCGCCAGGTAGAACGGGACCAGGCCGCGCGGGTCGCCGGCGGAGACCGGCACCTCGTCGGTGACCTCCAGCGGCACGCCGGCCTGCCGGGCCGCCTCGGTGAACACCTCGGTGACGAGTTCGGTGGCGGCGGGCGCGCCGGCGCTGGCCGTGGCCAGGGTCAGGCCGCCGCCCGGGGCGGAGCTGAGCACGGCGTACACCGAGCGGTCGTCGAGGCCGTCGTCGGCGCGCTCCCGGCTGTCGTACCGGACGGTCTTGATCGTGTCGGTGCGGGCGCGGACGGCCGACGTCACGGCCTGGGCCTGCTGGTCGGAGGAGACCACGGCGACCGGCACGTCCCTCGGGTCCGGCTTGTGCAACGCGCCGACGTAGGCGGCGATGAACGCGCTGGCCAGCGCCAGGGTGCCGAGGACCAGCGCCGCCGTGCGCGGCAGCCAGTCCCGGGTACGCAGCTCCGCCTCGTCGTCCACGGGCCCAGCCTATTGCCGGCATATGCCCGGCTCGTGGCGTTTTGCCGGGCCGAAATCGTTGGTGCGGGCCGGTAGCGTCCGGATCATGCCGACGCCTAGCTATCCCGCCAAGCCGAGACCGGGCGACCGGGTCGCGGTCGTCTCACCCTCCGCCGGCCTGCCGGGCGTCTTCCCCCACGTGTACGAGCTGGGCCTGCGGCGGATCCGCGACGAGCTGGGGCTGGAGCCGGTGGAGTATCCGACCACCCGGCAGACGGGAGCCGACCCCCGCGACCGGGCCCGGGACCTGACCGCCGCGTTCGCCGACCCCACGATCACCGCGGTGTTCGCCACGGTCGGCGGGGACGACCTGGTCACGGTCACCCCGTTCCTCGACGACGAGGTGCTGCGGGCCAACCCGAAGCCCTACTTCGGCTACTCGGACAACACCAACGTGCTCAACCACCTCCACCGGCTGGGGATCGTGGCCTACCACGGCGGTTCCGTGCTGGTGCACCTCGGCCGGTCCGGCCGGCCGCACCCGCAGACGATCGACTCGCTGCGCGCCGCGCTGTTCACCTCCGGCTGGTACGAGCTGACGCCGGCCGCCGAGTGGGGTGACGAACCGTGCGACTGGCGGGACCCGGCGGCGCTGGCCGACGAGCCACCGATGTACCCGGGCCAGGGCTGGCGCTGGCACGGGCCGGCCCGGGTGGTCGAGGGCCGCACCTGGGGCGGGTGCCTGGAGATCGTGCACTGGCTGATGGCGACCGACCGGGTGCCCTCCGCCGAGGCGCTCGCCGGCTCGGTGCTGGTCGTCGAGACCTCCAACGAGCTGCCGCCGGCGACGGAGGTCTTCCGGATCGTGCGCAACCTGGGTGAACGCGGCCTGCTCGCCGGCTTTCCGGCGATCGTGGTCGGCCGGCCCAAGGCGTGGGACTTCGACCGGCCCCGGTCCGTCGCGGACCGGCTGGCCTGGGCCGAGGAGCAGCGGGCGGCGATCCTGCGGGCGGTCGGGCCGTACGCCGACGACCCGGTGGTGGTCTTCGACGTCGACCTGGGTCACACCGACCCGCAACTGATCGTCCCGTACGGCGGGGAGATCCGGGTCGACGCGGTCGAGCGCCGCATCGCGGTCCGCTACTGACGCCGTTCCCGCCGCGGCGCGGTCAGCCGTCCAGGACGGCGAAGGCGCGGACCGGGAAGGTGCCCATGCCGGCCACCCTCGGCGGCGCGGCGGTGAACCGGAAGCCGGTCGGCGGCAGCGCGTCCAGGCCGGTCAGGTGCTCGACGATCGGGACGCCGGCGGCCAGCAGCGCGCTGTGCGCCGGGCGTTCGCCGGCCGCCGCCGGAGTCATGTCGTCGATGTTGATCGAGTCGATGCCGACGAGCGCCGCGCCGGCCCCGACCAGCCAGTCGGCGCCGTCCCCGCTCAGGTAGGGCGCCTCCGGGCCGGCGTAGCCGTCGGTGCCGAAGCGCGCGTCCCAGCCGGTGTGCAGCAGCACCGCCCGCCCGGCCACCTCGTAGGGGGCGAGGAGCAGCCGGTCCACCGCCCGGGTGCCGGCGGGCACGCGCACCACCAGGCCGGGCAGGTCGGCCAGCCGGTCCAGCGGGATCCCGGTCAGGTCGGGCCCGTCGGCGAAGCGGTGCGACGGGGTGTCGACGTACGTGCCGGTGTTGGCGATCATGTCGATCCGCCCGACGTGGAACTCGACCCCCGGCGCGTACCGCTCGCGGGAGGACTCCCGGGTCAGCCAGTCGGTGATTCGCGGCTCCGGCCAGCCGGGCAGCGTGACCATGCCGTCGGTGACCACGTGGCTCAGCTCGACCAGGCGTCGTGTGCCGGGAGCCGCGGCGGCGACACCGCGCCCGCCCTTGTGCGGCTCCGCCACGACGGTCCGGTTGCTGATCCGCACCTCACCGACCATGAGCAGCCCGAGGTGCCGGACGAGCAGCGCCGCCAGCTCGTCGTCGGTGATCTCGGGGCCCGGCACGTCCAGCCGGAAACCCTCGGTACGCAGCCCGCCGCCGTTGGCGAAGCGGACCTCGGCGTCGAAGACCGCCCGGTGTTCCCCCGTCATGCCTCCACCGCACCATGGCGGCGCGCCCCCGGTCAAGATCGTGGGGGAGGTGCCGCATGGGGGGAGTGCGGCACCTCCGCGGCTCGCCGTGGTCGGCGGCGCAGGACCGGCTTCGGGTGTCGGGCCTCCCCGAACAGGCCCGCGTACCCCTGGCCGGGCCACCATCTCCCCATGGCGGCCCGGGCCGGGCTGACGGGATCCATCCTCGCCGGGCCCGCCCGGGCGGTTCTTGAAGAATCTTGCTCGGATCGTCGAGCGAACGTTCAGGCGGCGTCCAGGTCGGCCTCGGGGGCGGCGAACAGCCGACGCAGCCGGGCCGGCGGGTGCCCGACCTGCTCCCGGACCACCCGGGTCAGGTGTGCCTGGTCGGCGAAGCCGTACGTGGCGGCGACCTCGCCCAGCGGCGGGCCGTCGCCGTCGGCCAGCACGTCCAGCAGGGAGCGCACCCGCAGCCGGTTCCGGTACGCGGTGAGGCTCTGCCCGGTGACCCGCTGGAACACCCGGCTGAGGTGGTGCGGTGAGCAGCCCACCTGAGCGGCGACGTCGGTCAGCCCGAGCCGGGAGTCGGAGGCGGCCAGCACCTCGCGGGCCCGGTCGGCCAGCCGGCGGTGCGCGGCGAGGGTCGCCGGTCGCCGGCGGACGGCCCGTTCGATCTCGGCCCCCGGCTCGCCCGCGCCGACCGGGCTGGCCGCCAGCAACCGGCCCAGGAACCGGTGCACGCGCTCGGTGAACTCGAACCGGTCCAGCCCGGCAGCCGCGCGGGCCACCAGCATCCGGTGCTCCAGGTCGAGCTGCTCGTCGACGCTGCCGTCCCAGCCGCGGCGAGCCAGCCACCGCTCGGTGTCCGGCCGCTCGCCGAGCAGCTCCGGGGACAGCTCCAGGCAGGTGTAGACGTCGCCGTCGCCCAGCGGGTGCGCGGCGTGCATCTCGTCGCCGGGGCGGGTGAGCAGCACCGAGGTGGCGTCGACCACGCTGACCTGACCGTTGAGCCGGCGCAGGGAGACCCCCGACCGGCCGAGGAAGACCCGGTGCCCCAGGTCCCGCGCCGGCCCGTGCCAGCCGGGATCCTCGACCACGCACCGCACCTGGTAGAGCAGCATGCCGGGGGCGACCCCGAGCACCCGCCACCGGCCCGGCGTCGTTCGTGTCCGGGGATCACTACCGACCTGTTCCGGCATCGACCGTCCCCCTTCCGGCGTACGCGGTGCCACCGGAGATTGTCCCCGGCGCGGGATAGTCTCGACAGGTGCACCCCCCGTCCGGCTGGACGCGGGGTCGTCGTCGTGTCGACACGCTGGAAGTGATCACTGATGCTCACCGGACTCTTCTCCGCCGCCCTGGCCGATCCCGGGCTGGCCCGGGCGCGTGACCTGGCGCGCTCCGGTGCCGCCCGGGTCGACGGCCTCGACCTGACCGCCCCCGCCGCGCTGCGCCACTCGTACGCCACCCACCTGCTCGACGGCGGCGCGGACGTGCGGGTGGTGCAGGAGCTGCTCGGCCACGCCTCGGTGACCACCACCCAGGTGTACACGTTGGTCACCGTGGAACGCCTGCGCGAGGTGTACGCCACCGCGCACCCCCGCGCTCGCTGAGCGCCGACGCGGCGAGCCCTGGCTGACGGGCGGCCGACACGCCGACCCGGTACCGAACGCGCTGCTGGCCGGTGGCGTACAGTCGGCATCGGCGCGGGCCTCCAGGTACGACGGACCGGGGGGTGCGCAGCGGCGCCGCGAGGGACGTCGGACGGCTCCGACGCCGGGGTGGTCGTCGGGAGGGGGCAACGAGGACATGGCAGGAAACGGTGACCGTGCCGAGACCTGGACGTCGGAGCTCCGTGAGCAGCAGGCGACGCTCGGCGCCGACCTGGGCCCTGCCGACCCGGCCGCCTACACCATGCGCAAGCCGATCCCCGAGCCGATGCCGACCGACAGGCACGGCCCGGCGCGGATCATCGCGATGGCCAACCAGAAGGGTGGCGTCGGCAAGACCACGACCACCATCAACCTGGGCGCCGCGCTCGCCGAGTACGGCCGCAAGGTGCTGCTCGTCGACTTCGACCCGCAGGGCGCCCTCTCCGTCGGCCTGGGCGTCAACCCGCACAACCTCGACCTGTCGGTCTACAACCTGCTCATGCAGGACGACGTCACCGCCGAGGACGTCCTGATCAAGACCGACGTGGCCGGGCTGCACCTGCTGCCGGCCAACATCGACCTCTCCGCCGCCGAGATCCAGCTCGTCAACGAGGTCGCCCGCGAGATGGCCCTGGCGCGGGTGCTGCGCACCATCCGCAAGGAGTACGACTTCATCCTGATCGACTGCCAGCCCTCACTGGGCCTGCTGGCGATCAACGCGCTGACCGTGGCGCACGGCGTGCTCATCCCGCTGGAGTGCGAGTTCTTCAGCCTGCGCGGTGTCGCGCTGCTGCTGGACACCATCGACAAGGTGCGCGAGCGGCTCAACTTCGACCTCGAACTCGAGGGCATCCTCGCCACCATGTACGACAGCCGCACCACCCACTGCCGGCAGGTGCTGCAACGCGTCGTCGAGGCGTTCGGCGACAAGGTCTACCAGACCGTCATCACCAAGACGGTGAAGTTCCCCGAGTCGACGGTGGCCGGCGCGCCCATCACCACCCTCGACCCGGCCTCCTCCGGCGCGCGCAACTACCGCCAGCTCGCCCGAGAGGTGATCGCCGCCCAGGCGGACCGGTAGGCCGCACGCCGTCCGCCCACCGCGTCGACTACGGTTTCCCGGTGACCGCGCCGCCCCTCGACCCGCCACTCGGCCCCGGCGACTCCGCCGTCGCCGCGGAGGTGGCCGCCGAGGTCGACGGTGTGGTGCCCGCCGACCCGGGCACCGGCGAACAAACAAGCGGTTTCACGGTCCGGCTGGACAACTTCACCGGCCCGTTCGACCTGCTGCTCCAGCTGATCAGCAAGCACAAGCTGGACGTCACCGAGGTCGCCCTGCACAAGGTCACCGACGAGTTCATCGCCTACCTGCGGGCCATGGGCGACCAGTGGGACCTGGACGAGACAAGCGAGTTCCTGCTTGTCGCCGCCACCCTGCTCGACCTCAAGGCGGCCCGGCTGCTGCCCTCGGCCGAGGTCGAGGACGAGGAGGACCTGGCACTGCTGGAGGCGCGGGACCTGCTGTTCGCGCGGCTGTTGCAGTACAAGGCGTACAAGGAGGCCGCCGCACACATCGCCGAGCTGGAGGCGGTCGGCGGCCGGCGCTACCCGAGGGCGGTCACGCTGGAGCCCCGGTACGCCGAGGCGCTGCCCGACCTGGTGCTCGGCATCGGCCCGCAGCGCCTGCTCAAGCTCGCGCTGAAGGCGATGAGCCCGAAGCCGGTGCCCGAGGTGTCGATCGCGCACGTGCACATGGTCCGGGTCAGCGTCCGGGAGCACGCCGGCATCATCGCCGACCGGTTGCGCCGGGCCGGTGTCGCCACGTTCTCGCTGCTCTGCGCCGACTGCGAGATGACGCTGGAGGTGGTGGCCCGTTTCCTGGCGCTGCTGGAGCTGTACCGGCAGGGGCTCGTCGCGTTCGTGCAGGAGCAGGCGCTGGAGGAGCTGACGGTGCGCTGGACCGGCCCGGTCGAGGGCGAGGCCGAGCTGACCGTCGACGAGTACGCCGGCACCCCCGAAGCCACTGATGCCGCCGGATCCGCCGGCGTCGTCGCGCCGGGCGACGTCGCCGCGGCTGCCGCATCCGACGTCGCCGTGCCCACCGGGTCGGCCGACGAACCCGCACCGACGCAGGAGTGAACGGATGAGCGACGAGGAACGCCGCGACTCCCTGGCCGACCAGGCCGCCGCCTGGGTGCCCCCGTGGGAGCGCCCCGCCCCGCCCAGGCCCGCCCCGGACGACTCCCGCTCGCCCGCCGAGCAACCCGAACCCGCGGACACCTCCGGCTCGCCCCGACCAGAAACCGACCGCGATCCGGAGCCCTCGGCAGATCTTGGAAGCGGAGGGCCCCTGGAGGGGCCGATTTCTTCCAAGATCGCCACCACCGGGTCGGATCTTGGTACCGGGACGCCCCTCGGGGGGCGGGACCGTACCAAGATCTCTGGAGAGAGCGGGACGGACGACGCCGGCGCGACCGGTTCCGAGGCGGGTCCCGCAGGCGCTGTCGATCCCGACTCCGGGGGTCGGTCGGCGAGCGCTGTCGGTGACGACGACGGGCCGGACGTGGGTGCGCCCGCGCGGGCCGCGGCGGACCAAGGGAGCGGGGGAGCGGCCGGTGACGGCGTGCCCCAGCGGCGGGGACGGCGACGGGCGGCGCCGGAGCCGGCGCCCGCGCCGGTGCTCGACGACGCGGAGCTGCGGGGCGCCCTGGAGGCGATCTTGCTCGTGGTGGACCAGCCGGTCAGCGAGCTGACCCTGGCCGAGGTCCTGGAACAGGCTCCGGAGCGGGTCGGTGCGATGCTCGACGAGATCGCCACCGGCTACACCGCCGCCGGGCACGGGTTCGACCTGCGCCGGGCCGCGGGTGGCTGGCGTCTCTACACCCGGCCGGAATACGCCACCTACGTGGAACGGTTCGTACTGGACGGGCAGTCGGTCCGGCTGACCCAGGCCGCGCTGGAGACGCTCGCCGTGGTCGCCTACCGCCAGCCGGTGACCCGTTCCCGCATCTCCGCCATCCGGGGTGTGAACTGCGACGGGGTGCTCCGTACCCTGGTGGGTCGCGGCCTGGTCGAGGAGTGCGGCACCGAAGCGGACAGCGGTGCGTTCCTCTACCGGACCACCACCCTGTTCCTGGAGAAGCTGGGGCTCAACTCGGTGGACGACCTGCCGCCCCTGGCCCCGTTCCTTCCCGACGACGTAGAAGAGCTTGCCGATGCGACGCGATGACCGTGCCCCGAAGCCCGACGCCCCCGTGTACGAGGGCGCCGAGCGCCTGCAGAAGGTGCTCGCCGCCGCGGGGGTGGGTTCCCGGCGCGCCTGCGAAGACCTGATCTTCCGGCGCCGGGTCACCGTCAACGGGCGGGTGGCGCAGCTCGGTGACAAGGCCGACCCGACCCGCGACGTGATCGTCGTCGACGGGGAGCGGCTCCAGGCCGACGTCCGCCTGGTCTACGTGGCGATGAACAAGCCGCGCGGGGTGGTCACCACCATGGCCGACGAGAAGGGCCGCACCGAGCTCGCCGACTTCATCGGCGCGCGGCTGGAGCAGCGGGTCTACCACGTCGGGCGACTGGACGCCGACAGCGAGGGCCTGCTCCTGCTCACCAACGACGGCACCCTCGCCCACAAGCTCATGCACCCGTCGTACGAGGTGCTCAAGACCTACCTCGCCGAGGTGGCCGGGCCGATCCCGCGCAACCTGGGCAGGCGGCTGACCACCGGCATCGAGCTGGAGGACGGGCCGGTGAAGGTCCACGGGTTCAGGGTGGTCGACACGCTGGGCAAAACCGCCCAGGTGGAGCTGACCCTGCACGAGGGGCGCAAGCACATCGTCCGGCGCCTGATGGCCGAGGCGGGACACCCGGTGTCCCGGCTGATCCGTACCTCGATCGGTCCGATCAAGCTCGGCGACCTGCGCACCGGGCGGCTGCGGCGGCTGACCAACGCGGAGGTCGCCGCCCTGTTCAAGGCCGTGGGTGACTGACCCCGACGATCGGGGTACGGCTCCCGGTAGGCTTCGACGCGGTCCGCGGGCCGGCGCACACGCCCCCGGCGGAACGCCCGCGCGGCGCGGGCATGATTGACGACGAAGGACATCCGCTCAACGGCGCCGGACGACCGGCGACCCGCGAGGTACGGGCTGAGGAGGACAACGGTGGAGGAAAACGTACCGGCCGGGCGATGTGTGGTCGCTGTGGACGGGCCGTCCGGTTCGGGTAAGTCCACCGTGTCGCGGCGACTGGCGGTGAGCCTCGACGCCCGCTATCTCGACACCGGCGCCATGTACCGCGCGCTGACCTGGGCGGTCCTGCGCTCCGGGGTGGAGCTGACCGACGCCGAGTCGGTGGCCAAGGTCGCCGGCGAGGCCGACCTGCGCCTCGGCACCGACCCCCAGGGGTACGCGGTGACCGTCGACGGCACCGACGTGTCCACCGACATCCGCGGCCCGGAGGTGACCGGCGCGGTCTCCGCGGTGGCCGCCGTGGGCGCGGTCCGCGAGCTGCTCGTGGAGCGGCAGCGGCGCATGATCGCCGAGGCCGGCCGGATCGTGGTGGAGGGCCGTGACATCGGCTCCGTGGTGGCGCCCGACGCCGACCTGAAGGTCTACCTGACCGCCTCCGAGGCGGCCCGCGCCCAGCGGCGCAGCGCCGAGGACGCCGCCGACGTCGCGGCGACCGCCGCCGACCTGGCCCGCCGGGACCGGCTGGACTCGACCCGCAAGGTCAACCCGCTCCAGCAGGCCGCCGACGCGGTGGTGCTGGACACCACCGAGCTGGGCATCGACGAGGTCGTCACCCGCCTGCGCCAGATGCTCACCGAGCGGGGCGTGGCATGAGCGACGATTTCGGGGGTTGGGTCGAGTTGCGCGAGCCGGAGGTCGACTCCGGTGAGCCCACCGGCCCGCAGCCCGTGGTGGCCGTGGTCGGTCGCCCCAACGTGGGCAAGTCCACCCTGGTCAACCGGATCATCGGCCGCCGGCAGGCGGTCGTGGAGGACATCCCCGGCGTGACCCGGGACCGGGTGCCCTACGACGCGCAGTGGAACGGCCGGACGTTCACCGTGGTGGACACCGGCGGCTGGGAGCCCGACGCCAAGGACCGCGCCGCCGCCATCGCGGCGCAGGCCGAGATCGCCGTGGCCACCGCCGACGTGGTGCTGTTCGTGGTGGACGCCATGGTCGGCTCGACCGACGTGGACGAGGCCGCGGTGAAGATGCTGCGCCGCAGCGCCAAGCCGGTCATCCTGGTGGCCAACAAGGCCGACAACACCACCATCGAGATGGAGGCCACCTCGTTGTGGTCGCTCGGTCTCGGTGAGCCGTTCCCGGTCTCGGCGCTGCACGGCCGGGGCTCGGGCGACCTGCTCGACGCCATCATGGACGCGCTGCCCGAGGCGCCGAAGATCGTGGAGAACCGCCCGCGCGGACCGCGCCGCGTCGCCCTGGTTGGTCGCCCCAACGTCGGCAAGTCCAGCCTGCTCAACCGGTTCTCCGGCGAGGAGCGCGCGGTGGTCGACTCGGTCGCCGGCACCACCGTCGACCCGGTCGACAGCCTGGTCGAGATCGGCGGCGAGACCTGGCAGCTGGTCGACACCGCCGGGCTGCGCAAGCGGGTCGGCAAGGCCAGCGGCACGGAATACTACGCCAGCCTGCGGACCGCCTCGGCGATCGAGGCGGCCGAGGTGGCCGTGGTGCTGCTGGACTCCAGCGAGGTCATCAGCGAGCAGGACCAGCGGATCCTCTCCATGGTCGTGGAGTCCGGCCGGGCGCTCGTCATCGCGTTCAACAAGTGGGACCTGGTCGACGGGGACCGCCGCTACTACCTGGACAAGGAGATCGACCGGGAGCTGCGCCGCATCCCCTGGGCGATCCGGCTGAACCTGTCCGCGCGCACCGGCCGCGCCGTCGACAAGCTCGCCCCCGCGCTGCGCAAGGCGCTCGCGAGCTGGGAGACCCGCATCCCGACCGCCCAGCTCAACCAGTGGCTCACCGCGCTGGTCCAGGCGACCCCGCACCCGGTACGCGGCGGGCGCGCGCCGCGCGTCCTGTTCGCCACCCAGGCCGGGGTGGCGCCGCCGCGGTTCGTGCTGTTCACCACCGGCCCGCTCGACGCCGGCTACCAGCGGTTCGTGGAGCGCAAACTGCGCGAGGAGTTCGGCTTCGAGGGCAGCCCGATCGACATCTCGGTACGCCCGCGCAAGAAGCTCGGCCCGGGCGGCCGGGGCAAGGCGCACGGCTGATCCTGCCACCGTAGGTGGCCTGCCGGCCCATCCCCGGCAGGCCACCCTCCTAGGACGGTCTAGGGGGTGTGGCGCGGGAGGGGCCTGCGCGCACGGTGCGAAGATCCTGCGCTAAGCTGTACCGGCTGCTGCGGGGGAGACCGCGCGGGGGCATCGGGACGTGGCGCAGCTTGGTAGCGCACTTGACTGGGGGTCAAGGGGTCGTCGGTTCGAATCCGGCCGTCCCGACGCAGGTCAGAGGGCTGATCCGACATCGGATCGGCCCTTTCGCCGTTCCGGGGACGGGAATGAGTCAGGTTGACGCGTGCCCGGCACTGTTGACCTACGGTCATGTCTGAAGTGTCCAGCCGGGATGGCTGCCGGATCGTTCGCTTTCTGGATCAACGCGGCCCGCAGAGTGGACCGCGCCGGCCCGGTCGGCCACGCTGATGGACGGCAAGGACCATGAAGTCTTCGGGGCTGCCCCGAACCCCGGCCCTCCTCAGAGGTCCGACAACACCTTCGGGCTACGGCAGACGCCAGGAGCAGATCAACCTGGTGCTCGACTGCGAACGGTGGGAGGGTCAGCGTGACGACATCGCAATCCACGGACTCGGCGACGAGGTGTTTGAGCTGATGGACGTTAGGCGGGCCGCGTCCCGATGATGGCCGCTGACAGCGTGGCCGCACGTCCGTTGGGCGGTGGGCGCGGCTAGGACCACCAGCCAGTACGACCCTTACCAGCCGGTGATCCAGGTCGTCGTGCTGCTTGCTCCCCGGGCAAGGGTCTCCTCGCCCTGTCCTCACCTGTATGTCGATCACGGCTTTTCAGCTGGCGAGGTCGCGTCGGTTGAATGTGGTCGCCGCGATGGTCAGTAGCACCGCGACGATGGCGGTCAGGACGCCCAGGTCGGTCCATTGGAAACCGTTACGGAGCGGCTCTCCGTCGATGTAGTAGTGGAAGGGGGAGGCGTAACGGAGGGCGTCGGCGTTGAGCTGGGTGGCTGCGGTGCTGGCGGCGTAGGTGAGGACGGCGACGCCTGCGGTGCCCGCGAGTGCGGCGGGCCGGCTGCCGGTGGCCGCGCCGATGGTGATCGCGATCGTTCCGAAGAC
>NZ_CADEAU010000091.1 GCF_902825405.1 Micromonospora maritima
GTCGGCCCGGCGAGGGCCGTGCCAGCGGGCGCCGATCCGGCCCAGCGCGACCCGCTCCGCGTCGTCCAGCGGCGGGAACTCGGCCGACGGCGTGACGACGGTGCCCTGCTCCGCCGCGTCGTCCCGGTCCGCCCCCACCCCCGCACTGTCGTGCACGCCGGCCCGCCCGGTGGCCGGAACGGCCACAGTTCGGCCGACCGGAATCAGCCGACGGCGACCGGTTCGAGCAGGTCGAGCACGTCGGTGAGGCAGGCCAGCTCCGGCCCGTCCCAGCCGTCGTCGGCGTTGAAGACCATGTGCCCGGCGAGGTCCGGTGCGGACAGCCGGAACGCGCGCAGCCCCACCCGCTCCGCGCCGGTGAGTTCCTGGCTGCCGCCGTCGCCCACGTAGAGGCAGTCGGCCGGGGCGCGGCCGAGCCGGTGGCAGGCGGCGAGGTAGAGCGCCGCGTCCGGCTTGCAGCGGCCCATCTGCACCGAGAACACCCGGGCGTCGAGCAGTGGCGCGACCGCGAGCTGGGGCAGGAACGCCGGCAGCTCGTGGGTGCAGTCACTGACCAACCCGGTGCGTACGCCCCGACGGCGCAGCGTGGCCAGCACCGGCACCGCCTCGGGGCGCAGCCGGGTGTCGGCCCGTACGGCCCGGTGGCGGGAGGCGACGGCGGCGCGGACGGTCGCGTCGGAGGGGCGTACGCCCACCTGCGCGCAGACCCACCGCATGGTCGACTCGGCGTCGCCGAAGAACCCGCTGGCCCGTTCGTAGTAGCTGCCGTCGAGCACCTCGACCAGCGCCTCGGTGGAGCAGCCGAGCAGCTCCGCGATGCCCTGGTGGGCGGCTCCGCGCTGGACGCTGTGGGTCAGGGTGCCGAAGAAGTCGAACAGCACCGCGTGGAACCTGGGCATGACGCGTGATCGTAACGGAGTGCTGACGTTCCGTACTGTCGGGTGTCCGTGTGAGGATTGCTCTCCGTGCCCACCGCTCCGCACCGCCCGCCGCTGGACCCGCTGACCCTCGGCGCGCTCGCCCTGGCCGTCGCCGCCGTCTCCTCCTCCGCGCCGCTTGTGGCGTTCGCCGCCGCCCCGGCCCTGGCCATCGCGTTCTGGCGCAACATGTTGTCGGTCGCGGTGCTCGGCCCGGTGGCGCTGGCCCGACGGCGGGCCGAGCTCCGCTCGCTCACCGTCGGGCCGGGCCGGCGGGAAGGGCTCTACTGCGTGCTCTCCGGGGTGGCGCTGGCCGCGCACTTCGCCACCTGGATGCCGAGCGCGCAGCTCACCACCGTGGCGGCCGCAACCGCGCTCGGCGCGACGCAGCCGGTGTGGCAGGGGCTGATCGCCCGCTGGCAGGGACGGCGGCTGCCGGTCGCGGTCTGGGCCGGAATCGGGGTGGCCGTGCTCGGCGCGGCGCTGGCGACCGGCGCCGACTTCGCCGCCTCCGGCCGGGCCTTCGGCGGTGACCTGCTGGCCGTGGCCGGGGGAATGTTCGCGGCCGTCTACACCGCCTTCGGCGAGCGCGCCCGGGCCAGCATCAGCACCACCACCTACACCACCATCTGCTACGGCGTCTGCGCGGTGATCCTGCTGGTCGTCTGCCTGCTCGGCGGGGTCCGCCTGCACGGCTGGGACGGCGGCACCTGGCTGGCGATCCTGGGCCTGGTGGCCGGCGCCCAACTGCTCGGGCACTCGATGTTCAACTACGCCCTGCACCGGGTCTCCGCGACCACGGTCAGCGTGCTCATCCTGCTTGAGGCGCCCGGCGCGGCGCTGATCGGCTGGGCCTGGCTGGGCCAGCTGCCCCGGCCGCTCGCGCTGCCCGGACTGGCGCTGCTGCTGGCCGGCGTCGCCGTGGTCGTGCTCGGTGGGGCGCGCGCCGGTCGCCGGGTCGAGCCGGTCCCCGTACCCGCCGACGCCACGCCGCTGCGGGACTGACACGCCGCTGCGGGACTGAGCGGACGATCAGCGGCGGCGGACCCGGTGCAGGCGGAACGGCTTGCGGACGGCCCGGACCGCCGGGGCCGGTCGGGGCTGCTCGGCCAGGGAGCCGGCCGGCAGGTCGGCTCCGGTCACCGCCGTGCCGGCCGGCGTCAGCCGGTTCAGCGCACAACCCTCGGCCGCCCACCGGGCCACCACCTCGGCGGCCGACCCGGACGCGTTGAGCCGCTTGGCCGCGACCAGCGGGGCGGCGGTGTCCCACTCCTCGGTGCCCGGCCGTAGCCGGGCCACCCGGGCCGGCCAGGTGACGATCCGACCGCCGTGGTCGCCGCGCAGCGTGACGTCGGCCGTGTCGGTGTCGGCCAGCCCGGGCGCGGCCTGCTCGCCGGGGCCGGTCACCACCAGCAGCGCGCCGTCCAGCGGCAGGCACCAGAGCGCGTACGCCGGGCTGCCGGCCACGCTCACCCAGCAGACGGCGGCCTTCTTCACCGCCTCGTCCACCAGTGGCGGGGTCACCCGCTCGTCCACCTCGTCGCTCACCCCGCCATCCTCCCGCATCCCGCGCCTCGGCGCGCACAGCCCGGAGCCGGCGGCTCCGCCCGGTTCCGGCGCCTCCGGCCAGGCCCGATGGTGCGACGCTCGTCGCCTATCGAGCTGATGTCAGAAACGACTCAGCCGGAAGCAGGCCGGGAGCACGGGCCTGGCATACCGGCCGCCCGTCCGCGACCACCGGGACGACAGGCCCTGATATCACCCTCGACTCAGCTCGAAAGGCATTCGAAAGACGGACCGCCCCGGCCGCGTCCGGCTGTCACCTGACCGGGACGGCTCAGCCGACGAAGGGCGGGACGGTGATCTCGCCGCGGGCCACCGGCATCACCTGGCCGGACACCGTCGCGCCCACGGCCGTCCCACCGGACGCGGTCACCGTGCAGGTCAGCGACGACGGGCGGTTGATTTCGACGCCCTGGCGGACGCCGTAGGCCGAGCGCCCCTCACCGGGCAGCAGGCCGCTGGCGACCAGCCAGACGCCCAGGCCCAGGGCGGCAGAGCCGGTCGCCGGGTCCTCCGGCACCCCGAGGCCGGGCACGAAGACCCGGGCGTGCGCGGTTTGCGCGTCGGCATCCCAGGAGAAGAGGCTGACGTGCTCCACGCCGTACCGCTCCGCCGCCGCCGCGTTCAGCCTGGCCCGGGCCACCGCGTCCGGCCGTACCGGCAGGTACGGGAACTCCAGGCCGCACCCGGCCACCCGGGGCGGCGGCCCGGCGTGGTCGGTCGCGGTCAGGCCGACCATCTCCAGCAGCGGCTCCGGGTCCAGCTCCGGGCCGAGGGTGGGGGTGCCGCCGGTCAACGTCGCGCCGGTGGCGGTCACCTCGATCGGCAGCACGCCGGCGCCGCACTCCTGGGTGACCCTGCCCACACCGAAGACCCCACGCCGGCTCGCGGTCACCGCGGCGCCGACGCTCGGGTGCCCCGCGAACGGCAGCTCGTCGACCGGAGTGAAGATCCGGGCGCGGTAGGTCGCGCCGGCCTGGGTGGGCGCCAGCACGAAGACCGTCTCCGACAGGTTGAACTCCTGCGCGAGCGCCTGCATCTGCTCGGTGGCGAGCGACTCCGCGCCGAACACCACGGCCAGCGGGTTGCCGGCGAACGGGCGGTCGGTGAAGACGTCCACGATCTCGTAGGCCAAGGTCGACATGTTGTTAGACACTAGGCCCTTAGGCTGGTGCCCGTGAGCACGCCGAACCGGGTCTACATCGCTCGACTCGCCGGAGTCGCCGTCTTCGACCCGAACGGTGACCAGGTCGGTCGGATCCGTGACGCCGTGGCCCGGATGCGTCCGACCCAGCGACCGCCGGAGGTGGTGGGGTTGGTCGCCGAGATGCCGATGCGGCGACGCATCTTCCTCTCCATCAACCGGATCACCTCCATCGACCCGGACGCCGTCGTGCTCGGCAGCGGCACCCTCAACCTGCGCCGCTTCGAGAAGCGCCCGAACGAGCTGCTGGTCCTCCAGGAGCTGCTCGACCGGCGGGTCCAGCTCGACACCGGGCCGGTCGGTTCGGTGGTGGACGTGGCGATGGAGTGCAGCCGGGGCGGCGAGTGGGCGCTGACCCGGGTCGCCGTCCGCGAACAGACCAACCGGCTCACCCGCCGCGGCCACCTCCACCAGGTCGAGTGGGACCGGGTCCGCGGCCTGGGCGCGGTCGGCGACAACCGGGGTACGGCGAACCTGCTCGCCGTGCTGGAGGACATGCGCCCGGCCGACCTGGCCAACGCCCTCCAGGACCTGCCCGACGCCCGGCGCAACGAGGTGGCCGCCGCGCTCGACGACGAGCGTCTGGCCGACGTGCTGAGCGAGCTGCCCGAACACGACCAGGTGGAGATCCTGGCCGCGCTGGACCGGGAACGGGCCGCCGACGTGCTGGAGGAGATGGACCCGGACGACGCCGCCGACCTGCTCAACGAGCTGCCCCCGCCGGAGCAGGACGTGCTGCTCGACCTGATGGAGCCGGACGAGGCCGACCCGGTACGCCAGCTGCTGCGCTACGCCTCCGGCACCGCCGGCAGCGTGATGACCTCCGAGCCGGTGATCCTGCCGCCGGACGCCACCGTCGCCGAGGCCCTGGCCCGGATCCGCGAGGTGCAGCTCTCACCGGCGGTGGCCGCGCAGGTCTTCGTCACCCGGGCCCCGCTGACCACGCCGACCGGGCGCTACCTGGGTATGGTGCACTTCCAGCGGTTGCTCCGGGAGCCCCCGGCCGACCTGCTCGGCGGGATCGTGGTCAACGACATCGACCCGCTGCGGACGTCGACCCCGCTGACCGAGATCACCCGCCGGATGGCCACCTACGACATGGTGGGCATGCCGGTGGTGGACCGGAACAACCGGCTCGTCGGCGCGGTCACCGTGGACGACGTGCTGGACCACTCCCTGCCGCGCGACTGGCGGGACCGGGACGCGGCGCCGACCCCGTCCGCCACCGACGACGGGACCCTGGACGATGAGTGAGCAGCGACGCGGCGAGCGGCTGGACCAGCCGCGCGCCCCCCGGGGCCTGCACCTGCCCCGGATCGACGCGGACTCCTTCGGCCGCTGGGCCGAGGGGATCGCCCGCGGCATGGGCACGGCGAACTTCCTGGTCTACATGACCCTGGTGCTCGCCGCCTGGTTCCTGTGGAACACGCTCGCCCCGGCCGACCTCCGCTTCGACCCGTACACCTTCACGTTCCTCACCCTGGTGCTCTCGTTGCAGGCCTCGTACGCGGCGCCGCTGATCCTGCTCGCGCAGAACCGGCAGGCGGACCGGGACCGGATCGCGCTGGACGAGGACCGGCGCCGGGCGACCATGCAGAAGGCCGACACGGAATATCTGGCCCGGGAGATCGCGGCCCTGCGGATCGCGATGGGCGACGTGGCGACCCGCGACTTCCTCCGCTCCGAGCTGGCCCGGCTGGCCGAGGAGCTGGACGAGGCGGCCGAGCGGCGGCGCAAGCTGGAGCGGCGGCAGCAGGGACAGGAGAACCGGCGGCCGGCCGGCGGCGACCCGCTCGACGAGCCGCGCGACGAGTTCGACGGTGATTACGCCCACGACGGCCGGCAGGAGAGCCCGACGTAACATTGCGGGCATGTCAGCACCCGTCAGCACCGTCAACGACGCGATCCAGGCCGCCCTGGCCACCGTCAACGACCCGGAGATCCGTCGGCCGATCACCGAACTCGGCATGGTCCGCTCCGCCGAGCGCGACGACGACGGCGTGGTCCGGGTGGAGCTGCTGCTCACCGTGGCCGGCTGCCCGCTGAAGGACAAGCTGCGTACCGACATCACCGCCGCCGTCGGCGCGGTGCCCGGCGTCAGCGGCGTCGAGATCGTCTTCGGTGTGATGAGCCCGGAGCAGCGCCAGGAACTGCAGTCCAAGCTGCGCGGCGGCGGCACCGCCGAACCGGTGATCCCGTTCGCCCAGCCCGGCTCCCGGACCCGGGTCTACGCGGTCGCCAGCGGCAAGGGCGGCGTCGGCAAGTCCAGCGTCACGGTCAACCTGGCCGCCGCGCTGGCCGCCCGCGGCCTGTCGGTCGGCGTGGTGGACGCCGACATCTACGGCCACTCGGTGCCCCGGATGCTCGGCGCGGACGGCGCGCCGACCCGCGTCGAAGACATGATCATGCCGCCGCAGTCGCACGGCGTGAAGGTCATCTCGATCGGCATGTTCACCCCCGGCAACGCGGCGGTGGTCTGGCGCGGCCCGATGCTGCACCGGGCGCTGCAGCAGTTCCTCGCCGACGTCTACTGGGGCGACCTGGACGTGCTCCTGCTCGACCTGCCCCCGGGCACCGGTGACATCGCGATCTCGGTGGCCCAGCTGCTCCCGAACGCGGAGATCCTGGTCGTCACCACCCCGCAGGCGGCCGCCGCCGAGGTGGCCGAGCGGGCCGGGGCGATCGCGCTGCAGACCCACCAGCGGGTGGTCGGCGTGATCGAGAACATGTCCTGGCTCGAGCTGCCGGACGGTTCCCGGATGGAGGTCTTCGGGGCCGGCGGCGGCGAGGCGGTGGCCGAGTCGCTGACCCGGACCATCGGCGCCCAGGTGCCGGTGCTGGGGCAGATCCCGATGGACACCCGGGTCCGCGAGGGCGGCGACGCCGGCCAGCCGATCGTGCTGGCCCAGCCGGACGCGCCCGCCGCGAAGGCCCTGTTCCAGGTGGCCGACCGGCTCGCGGTGCGCCGCGAGTCGCTGCTCGGCAAGCCGCTGGGCCTCAAGCCCGCGGGCCGCTAGACCTCGATCCACCGCTCCCCCACCGCCCCCTTCCGGCCCGCCGGGAGGGGGCGGTCCACGTCCGGCACCGGCCAGGGTCGGGGTGGGTCAGGTGGCGTCGTCGTAGGAGGGGCGGGGGGCCGGCGGGGCGGGGGCGGCGGGGGTCGCGACGGCCGGACGGGGGCCCGGGTTGCGCAGATCCGCGGCCTTCGCGACGTCCTTCAGCTCGTCGTGCACGTCGGTGACGTCGGAGCGCAGGTTGTCGTACATGCTCTGCAACGGCTTCCGGAGCGCCTGCTCGTCCTCCTCGCTGAGCAGGTGCTTGCGGATGAACGCCTTGGGGTGCAGATCCTCCAGCTGGATGTCCGTGCCGAGCTCGCGACTCAGGTCGCCGGTGGCGTTGCGCGCCATGTTGCGCAGGTTGCGCACCATCCGGAGGCCGTCGTTGATCACGTTGGGCAGCTTGTCCCCGAAGATCAACAGCGCCAGGAGCAGCAGGACGCCGATCTCCCACCAGTTCAGGTTCTCGAACACCGCGCCCTCCTCGTCCGTGTCCAGGGCAAGACTACGCACGTGAGGTGGCCGTCGGGGAGGGGGTGACCCGTCCTCACTTCGCGTCCGCGGCGAGCGTCACCGACGCGTTCTGCCGCGACGACCCGCGCCGGTACTCCACCGTCACCACCGAACCCGGTGCGTACTTGCGCACCAGGGCCACCAGATCCGTCGGATCGGTCATCGGGTGCCCGTTCAGCCGGAGCACCACGTCCCCGGTGCGCATCCCGGCCGCCGCCGCCGGGCCCGCCGGCTCGACCGCGTTGAGGCGTACGCCGCCGCCGGTGACACCGGTGCCGCCGACCTGGGCGCCGATCACCGTCCGCCGGGCCTTGCCGGTGCCGATGATGTCCTCGGTGACCCGTTTCGCCTGGTTGATCGGGATGGCGAAGGCGAGGCCGATGTTGCCGGCCTCCTGCCCGTCCGCCACCAACGACTTGATCGTCGAGTTCACGCCGACCACCCGGCCGCCGCCGTCCACCAGCGGGCCGCCCGAGTTGCCGTGGTTGACCGCCGCGTCGGTCTGGATGGCCGCGTAGTAGCGGGTCGGCCCGCCCGGCTCACCGGCCTGCATGGTGCGGTCCAACGCGCTGACGATGCCGGCGGTGACCGTGTTGGCCAGCGACAGCGGCGAGCCCATCGCGAGCACCGGATCACCCACGGCGAGCGCGTCGGAGTCGCCGAACTGCACCGGCGTCAACCCGCTGCGGGTCACCTTGACCACCGCGATGTCCGACTCCGGGTCCTGCCCGACGACGGTCCCCGGGGTGGTGCTGCCGTCGTTGAAGATCACCGTTGCCTTGCCGGGCCCGTCGGCGACCACGTGGTCGTTGGTGACGATGTGCCCGTCGGTGCTCACCACGAAGCCGGAGCCCTCGCTGATGC
The DNA here is from genome assembly GCF_902825405.1 of Micromonospora maritima. Lineage (GTDB taxonomy): Bacteria > Actinomycetota > Actinomycetes > Mycobacteriales > Micromonosporaceae > Micromonospora > Micromonospora maritima. Next base: position 8,118 of record NZ_CADEAU010000091.1, read on the forward strand.
CGCCGAGACTGGCCACCCGGATGGTGACCACGCTGGGCAGCACCCGCTCGGCGACCCCGGCCAGCGACTCGGGCTTGCGCTGCGCCAGCGCCGGGGCCTGCCCGGCCTGCGCGCCCAGCGTGGGCACGTCGCCGCCGCGCATCAGGGCGTAGGTCGACGCGCTGCCCAACGAGCCGGCCAGCAGCGCGGTGATCAACGAGATCAGCACCACCTGGCGCAGCCCCGGCCGGGTCGGCAGGTCCGGGTCGGTGACCGGCTCCGGCTCGCCCTGACCGGTGCGGGCCAGCAGCAGCGCCGCCTGCAACTCGGTGATGCCGGCCAGACCCTCGCGCCCGGCCACCGCGTACTGCCGGCCGCCGCCGGAGTTGCGGACCAGGTAGACGTCGCCGACCCGGGCGCCGGTGACCCGCTCGGACGGGGCGCCGAGGTCACCCATCGGCGGCGGGACCAGGTCGGCGCCGGCCGGCCGGGTGTGTCTCAGGCGGGTCGGCGCAGCACGGTCACCGCGAACTCGGCGTCGTCGCGCCAGGGTCGCAGGTCCCAGGTGGCGAACCGGTGTTCCAGGCGCAGCCCGGCGGCCACCGCGTCGGCGTCCAGTTCGGCGACCGGGTAGCCCCGGTCGGTGCCGAACCCGACCACCACCAGGCCGTCCGGGCGCACGTGGGCGGCGATCCGGGCCAGCACGACCGGCTCGGTGCCGGGAGCGACGAACGTCATCACGTTGCCGGCGACCACGGCCGCGTCGAACGGCTCGGGTTCGTCCTGCCCGGGCAGGTCCAGTTCGGCCAGGTCGGCGACCAGGAAGCGGGGGCCGGGGTGGTCGGCGCGGGCCGCCTCGACGAGCGTCGGGTCGGCGTCCACCCCGACGAGCGTGTGTCCCCGGGCGGCCAGCGCTCCGGCGACCCGGCCGGTCCCGCAGCCGGCGTCGAGGATCCGCGACGCCGGCGGCACGAGCGCGTCCACCAGCCGGGCCTCACCGGCCAGGTCCGCCCCCTCGGCGGCGAGGCGGCGGAACCGGTCGACGTACCACTGCGAGTGGCCGGGCTTGGTGTCGGTCACCCAGCGGGTCGGCTTGGCCATGACCCCACGGTAACTGATCTTGCTCAGGTGAGCGCGAGGAACACCGCGGCGGCCGACGGCGTGCCGAGCGCCACCCCGGCCAGCACCTGCGGCCAGGTGTGGTCGCGCAGCCGTACCCGGGACCAGCCGACCGCCGCCACCAGCGGCCAGCCGAGCTGCGCCACCGGCCCGAACAGCAGCACCAGCACGGCGACCGTGGCGCCGGCGACCGCGGCGTGGATGCTCAGCTTCCACCAGTGGTTGACCAGCGTGCACGCGGCGCCGACGACGAAGATGACCACGATCACCGCGAACAGTTCGGCCGGCGCGCGCAGCGCGGCCAGCAGGAGCAGTCCGACCGCCACCGAGGTCAGGCCGATCGACAGCGGGCGGGCCCGCTGCCGGTGGTCGCCGACGTGCCGGTCGGTGAGCCGGCCCCGGCGTACGCCGTGCAGGATCACGCCGACCGGGACGACCGCGCAGAACAGCAGTGCGGTGCCGCCCCAGAGCAGCAGGTCGGCGCGGGTGCGGCTGACCCGGACGGCGGCGACCAGCGGCAGCGCGGTGACCAGGACGCCCGGTGCGAGCACCTCGGTGAGCAGCCGGGCCAGCCGCGCGCCGGCCGGGCGCCCCCGTGGTGTTCGCACCGGGTCATCCTGGCACGCCGGGCTCAGCCCTTCTCCGCCCCGCTGGTGAGTCCCTCGGTGAGCAGCCGCTCGCCGGCGAAGAACAGCACCACGATCGGCAGGGTGAGGATGACCGAGCCGGCCATCAGCACGGTCTTGGGCACCTCCACGCCGTCGGCGAGCAGCGACAGCCCGAGCGACACGGTCCACCGGTCCGGCCGGTCGACCAGGAACAGCAGCGCGAACAGGAACTCGTTCCAGGCGATCATGAAGTCGTACAGCGCGACCGCCATCACCGACGGCGCGGCCAGGGGCAGGCTGACCCGGCGGATGATGCCGAGCCGGCCGGCCCCGTCGATCGCCGCCGACTCCTCCAGACTGACCGGGATGGTCTCGAAGTAGTTCTTGAGCATGTAGACCGACACCGGCAGCGTCTGCGAGATGTAGACCAACACCAGCCCGAACAGCGACCCGCGCAGCCCGGCCCGGCTGAACACCACGAACAGTGGGATCGCGATGACGATGGACGGGAACAGGTAGACCGCCAGGAACAGCGCGCTGACCTGCCGCCGGCCGAAGAACCGCAGCCGGGACACCGCGTACGCGCCGGGGATGGCGACCAGCAGGGTGAGCACGGTGGCGGCGAGCGCCACCAGACCACTGTTGCGGATGAACGTGAGAAAGCCCTGGCCGCCGCTCTCGACGGACTTCAACACCTCCGCGTACGTGGCGACGGTCAGCTCGCCGAACGGCACCCAGAGCGAGCCGGGGTCGAGCAGCAGGCGTTCGATCGGGCGCACCGAGAGCACCAGCATGTACCAGAACGGCAGCAGCGTGACCACCAGGAAGCCGGCGATCACCAGCCGGCGCAGCCAGCGCAGGCTGACCGTCTCGATCCGGTCGCGGTCCATCACGCCTCCCGTCGCGCGCCGAAGAAGCGCAGGTAGATGGCCACGAACACGAGCAGCACGACGGCCAGCACGACCGCCTGGGCGGCGGCCGCGCCGATGTCGGTGCGGGCGGTGAGGAACTGGTAGACCCGGACGCTGACCACCTCGGTGCCGGCCGAACCGCCGGTGAGCAGGTAGACGTCGTCGAACTTGTTGAACGTCATGATGAAGCGCAGCACGCCGATCAGCGCGATCACCGGCAGGAGCTGGGGCAGCAGGATGTGCCGGAACCGCTGGGTCGGCGTCGCCCCGTCCACCCGGGCGGCCTCCTCCAGCTCGCCCGGTACGGCCTGAAGCCGGGCCAGCAGGAACAGGAACGCGAACGGGAAGTAGCGCCACGCCTCGAACGCGATCACGGTCCACAGCGCGGTGGACTCCTGGGACAGGAACGCCACCGGGGCGTCCCAGCCGAGGAACCGCCGGCCCCAGTCGTTGACGATGCCGAGCTGCGGGTCGAGCATCACCTGCCAGACGAACGTCATGGCGACCACCGGCGCCACGTACGGCAGCAGCATCGACGCCCGCACCAGGGTGCGGCCCCGGAACGGCCCGCGTACGGCCAGCGCCGCCACCAGGCCGACCACGATCGACCCGACGGTGCCGCCGACGCTGTAGAGCACGGTGGTCCAGAGCGTGTCGGCGAAGCCGGGGGTGTGCAGCACCCGGTCGACGTTGTCCAGGGTCAGCTCGCCGAAGAGTCCGGTCTTGCGCAGGGTCGCCAGGCGTACCCGTTGGAAGGCCAGCACCACGGTCCAGACGATCGGGATGCCGATCACCGCGACCACGACGAGCAGTGTCGGCGCGACCAGCGCGAGCCCGGCGCGGGACTCGCGGCGGCGCAGGGTCAGCGGCCGGCGGCCGGGTCGGCGGGGCCGCTCCGGGGTGGGGGAGCGGCCGGCCTCCGGCGCGGTCGTGGTCAATTGACGCCCTTGGCGATGGCGTCCACGTCCTTCTTGGCCCGGTCCGCCGCGCCTCGGGCGTCGGACTTGCCGCCGACCACGTCGGCGAGCGCCTTGGGCACCGGCAGCTCACCGAGGATGGCACCGACCAGCTTGCCCTGGCCCTGGGTCAGGCCCCAGCGCTGGAACGTGTCCGGGCTCTCCCGCAGGGTGGCGAGCACGTCGTCGCCGTAGACCTCGGAGAGCGGCTTCTTGGTGTCCACGCCGGCCGGGCTGGTGTTCCAGGCGGTGCGGAACTTCTGCTTGTCCTCCTTGGTGCCGGTGCGCACCGGGAAGCGTCCCTCCGGGGACATGCCGAACCAGCGCGGGTAGCCGTCGGAGAGCATGTACTCCACGAAGGACTTCGCCGGGTCGGCGGCGCCGTCGAGCACCGCCCAGGAGCTGACCTCGCCGTACTGGGCCGGTTCGGTGCCGTTCGGGCCCTTGATGGCGGTGACGAAGCCGCTGTTGCGCGCCAGCCAGGCCGGGTCGGACTGGCACTGCGGGCAGGTGGGGCGGGCGTCGTTGCGCAGCCCGGCCAGCTCGTCGAGGATGAACGGCGACCAGATCAGCATGGCCGCCTTGCCGGCGAAGTAGGTGGCCCGGGTGGTGTCGACGTCCTGGGCGCCCTTGACCGAGTTGTTCCGCATCAGGTCCCCGTAGAAGCGGAACGCCTCGACGCACTCCGGTGAGTCCAGTGTGACCTTCCCGGCGTCGTCGGTGAGCTGGCAGTTGTTGGCCAGCGCGAGGTGCTCGAAGGTCTGCTGGGTGAACACGTCGCCGGGGGCGGTCGCCGCGGTGATGCCGGCGACCCCGCCGGTGTTCAGCTTCGCCGCCGCGGCGGCGATCTTCTCGTACGTGTCGGGGGCCGGCAGGCCGGCGGCGTCGAACAGGTCCTTGCGGTAGACCAGCAGTTGGCCCCACCCGTCGCTGGGCACGGCGAGCTGCCGGCCGTCGTCGCTGGTCAGCTCCAGCGCGCGGGGGGAGAAGGTGTCCCGGCCGAGGGCGTCGACGACGGCGCCGTTGGCGTCGGGCTCCAGCAGCTCGTTGCCGGCGAGGGTGCGTACGCCGGCGAGCGAGACCGAGCCGACCACGTCGGGCAGGTCGCCGGCGGCGGCGCTGGAGGCGATCAGGGACGGGAACTGGTCCTCGTTGACGGTGACGAGGTTGACCTTGACGCCGGTCTTGGCGGTGTAGTCGGCGATGATCGCCTTGGTGGCGTTGACCCGGTCCGCCACGTCCTCCAGGCTCCACACGGTGATCTGGGAACTGTCGGATTTCTGCCCGTCGTCGCTGCAGGCGGTCGCGCCGACCCCGGCCAGTGCCAGGATCAGGCTCGAAGCGAGCAGCCGTGTTGAGGGTGATGACATCGGTGGCACTCCTCTCGAGAGAGCACGGCGTGGCATCAATACCCACCGATTCATCAATCTAATCACATATGCCCATTTTTTCGGTTAGAATCGAGGTCGGCACTTCCCTCGGAGCGACGCCATGGGCAACTGGGTTGTCTCTCTGGCCGGGCCCCGGCACGTACGCCTGGAGCCCTGCCCCCCGGACCGGCTCGGGCCGGGCCAGGTCCGCGTCCGCACCTGCTACTCCGGCATCTCGGCCGGCACCGAGCTGACCCTCTACCGCGGCAGCAACCCCCGCCTCCGCAAGGACTGGGACGCCACCGCCCGGATGTTCGTGCCCCGGCAGGCCACCCCCGCGTACCCGGTGGTGGGCTTCGGGTACGAGGAGGTCGGCGAGATCGTCGAGGTCGCGCCCGACGTCGCCGACCGCCGGGTCGGCCAGCTCGTCTGGGGCATCTGGGGACACCGCGCCGAAGCGGTGCTCCCCGCCGACGCGGCGCACCCGCTCGCCCCCGGCCTCGACCCGCTCACCGCCGTCTTCGCCCGCCCCGGAGCCATCGCGCTGACCGCCGTGCTCGCCGGCGACCTGCACCTCGGCGACTGGGTGGGCGTCTTCGGGCAGGGCGTGATCGGGCTGCTCGGCACCCGGCTCGCGGTGCTGTCCGGTGCGCGGGTGGTCGCCGTGGACCGGGTGCCGGCACGGCTCACCCACGCCACCCGGCTCGGCGCCCGCCGGGTCGTCGACGCCGGCACCGACTCGGCCGCCGCCGCGCTGCGCGCGGAGACCGACGGCCGGGGCGCCGACGTCTGCCTGGAGCTGTCCGGCTCCTACCCGGCGCTGCACGAGGCGATCCGGGCCACCGCCCACGCCGGCCGCGTCGTCGCCGCCGGCTTCTACCAGGGGTACGCCCACGGGCTGGAACTCGGCGAGGAGTTCCACCACAACCGGATCCAGCTGGTGGCCGCCCAGGTCTCCGGGCCGGACCCGGCACCCGGCACGGCCGGCCGGTGGTCCGGAACCCGGATCGCGCACACCTTCATGGACCTGGTGGCGGAGGGCAGCGTCGACCCGCTGCCGCTGGTGAGCCACGTCGTCGACGCGGGCGCGGTGGCCGACGCCCTGGCGTTGCTCGACCGCGGTGACGGTGACGTCCTCCAAGTGGTGCTGAGGTTCTGAATGGACATCCCCCTGGCCTGCCAGGAGCAACTGCTCCCCGGCGCCGACCTGACCGAGAAGTACGCCCTCGCCGTGTCCCTCGGCTACCAGGGCATCGAACTGCGCGGGCGGGGCGACCTCGCCCTGGCCCGACGGCTGCCGGAGCTGCGGCGGGCCCGCGCCGCCGGCGTGGTCACCCCGACCGTCTGCGTCGAGATGGACCACTTCATCGGCGACTTCGACCCGGAGCGCTCCCGGGACGCGGTCCGCAACCTGCGCTCCCAGCTCTCCGTCATCGCCGAGCTGGGCGGCATCGGCGCGATGACCCCGGCCGCCTGGGGCATGTTCTCCCGCCGGCTGCCCCCGTTCGAGCCGCCCCGGTCGCCCGAGCGCGACCGGCAGGTCCTCGTCGACGCCCTGGGCGAGCTGGCCGAGCACGCCCGGGCCGAGGGGGTCACCGTGTTCCTCGAACCGCTCAACCGGTACGAGGACCACATGGTCAACCGCCTCGACCAGGCGGTCGAGCTGTGCCGCGCGGTCGGCTCGCCCGGCGTGCGGGTGGTCGCCGACACCTACCACATGAACATCGAGGAGGACGATCCCCTCGCGGCGCTGCGCGCCGCCGCCCCCCACCTGGGGCACGTGCAGGTCAGCGACTCCAACCGGCACCAGCCCGGCGCCGGGCACCTGGACTGGGACGCGCTGCTGGCCACGCTCGACGACCTCGGCTACCCCGGCTGGCTGGCGTTGGAGTGCCGGCTGCGCGGCGAGCCGGTCGCGGCGCTGCGCCAGGCCGCCACCGTGCTGCGTCCGGCCCGTCCCC
>NZ_CADEAU010000092.1 GCF_902825405.1 Micromonospora maritima
CCCGCGCCCCACCCCCGACGCGCCCCCGCGCCAAGCCCTGCTTCCCGCCCTCGACGCGTCCCCGCCCCAAGCCCCGCTTCCCGCCCCCGACGAGCCCCCGGCCCAAGCCCCGCCTCCCGCCCCCGACGAGCCCCCGGCCCAAGCCCGGCCTCCAGCCTCCGACCGGTCCTCCGGTGCCGTGCCCGACGCGTCCACAGGCTCCGTTCCGGGTTTGCCCTCAGGCCTCGTTCCAGACCTGGCCTCGCTCCCCGTTCCGAACCCTGCCCCCCTCGCCCGGCACGGCGCCTTACCGACACCGCCCGTCGATTTTGGAGTTGTGGCGCCCAGCTTGTCGGATTGACCCCGTTATCCGAGGTGCCACAACTCCGCGATCGGCGAGGACGCGACGGGCGCGGGCGGGGTTCGGGGGAGTTTCAGGGGAGAGCGCCGCGACCAAGCCCCGCGCCGGACCGCGAGCCGGATCTTGGAAGAAAGTGGCCCCTCTGCGGGCCGTCTCCTTCCAAGATCTCGTGCGAGGACGAGTTTCGGCCGATGATCAACACCAGCTCGGGGAAGTGGTGGCATCCCCTTCATTCGGACACCACCACTTCCCCGAGCTGGCGCCGGGCCACCCGGCCGGGCCACCCAGCCGGGGTGGGTGGATCAGCGGAGGTGGCCGTCGCCGGTCACCACGTACTTGGTGCTGGTCAGCTCCGGCAGGCCCATCGGCCCGCGGGCGTGCAGCTTCTGCGTCGAGATGCCGATCTCGGCGCCGAAGCCGAACTCGCCGCCGTCGGTGAACCGCGTCGACGCGTTGACCATGACCGCGGCGGCGTCCACCCGGGCCACGAACTCCCGGGCCGCCCGCTGCGAGTCGGTGACGATGGCCTCGGTGTGGCCGGTGCCGTAGCGGCGGATGTGCGCGACCGCGGCGTCGAGCGAGTCGACCACGGCGACCGAGATGTCGGCCGAGAGGTATTCGGTGGCGAAGTCCTCGTCGGTCGCCGCGACCACCGAGGCGGAGTGCGCGGCGACCTCGGGCGAGCCGTGGACGGTCACCCCGGCCTCGGCGAAGGCGGTCAGCACGGCCGGCAGGAAGGTGTCCGCGACGTCGCGGTGGACCAGCAGCGACTCGGCGGTGTTGCAGGTGGACAGGCGCTGCGTCTTGGCGTTCAGCGTGATCGCCAGGGCCTTGTCGAGGTCGGCGGCGGCGTCGACGTACACGTGGCAGTTGCCCACGCCGGTCTCGATCACCGGCACGGTCGACTCCTCGACCACGGCGCGGATCAGGGACGCGCCGCCGCGCGGGATCAGCACGTCGACCAGGCCCCGGGCGCGCATCAGCTCCTTGACCGAGTCGCGCGAGGAGGAGTCGAGCAGCTGTACCGCGTCCGCCGGCAGGCCGGCGCCGGCGACCGCGTCGCGGAGCACCTCGACCAGGGCCGCGTTGGAGTGCGCGGCCGAGGAGGAGCCGCGCAGCAGCGCCGCGTTGCCCGACTTCAGGCAGATGCCCGCGGCGTCGACCGTCACGTTCGGGCGACCCTCGTAGACGATCCCGACCACCCCGAACGGCACCCGGACCTGGCGCAGCTCCAGTCCGTTCGGCAGGGTCGCACCGCGGACCACCTCACCGACCGGGTCGGGCAGCGCAGCCATCTCGCGCAGCGCGTCGGCGATGGCGGCCACCCGGCCCGCGTCGAGGGCGAGCCGGTCCAGCACGGCCGCGGACAGCCCGGCGTCGCGCCCGGCCGCCAGGTCCGCCGCGTTCGCCGTCAGGACCTCCGGGGTACGCGCCACCAGCGCGTCGGCCATTGCGTGCAGCGCGGCGTCCTTGGCCGTACGGGTGGTCGTGGCCAGGGTCTCCGCCGCGTCCCGGGCCCGGCGGGCCTGCTCGACGACGCTCATGTTCCGCACTCCTTCGCAGTGGTGTTAGGAGGGGACCCCTGTTATGCAGAATGCGTTAACAAGGGGCCCTTCCTTACAGCAGGACGAGGTCGTCGCGGTGGACGACCTCACGTTCGTAGGCCGGGCCGAGCGCCGCGGCCAGCTCCGAGGTGGAGCGTCCGAGCAGGCCCGGCAGTTCCACCGCGTCGTAGTTGACCAGACCCCGGGCCACCGGCGCGCCGGCGGCGTCGACCAGGTCCACCGGGTCGCCGGCGGTGAACGCGCCGTCCACCGCGGTGATCCCGGCCGGCAGCAGTGACTTGCGCCGGCCCACCACGGCCTGCACCGCCCCCGGATCGAGGTGGAGCCGGCCCCGGGGCGCGGTGGCGTGCGCCAGCCAGAACAGCCGGGCGGCGGGCCGCCGGGCGCTCGGGTGGAAGTAGGTGCCGACCGCCTCGCCGGCCAGTGCCGCACCGGCCAGCGGCGCGGCGGTGAGCACCACCGGGATCCCGAAGCCGGTGGCGATCCGTGCCGCCTCGACCTTGGTCACCATGCCGCCGGTGCCCACGCCGGCGCGGCCGGCCCCGCCCACGTCGACGCCGGCCAGGTCGCCCTCGCCGTGCACCTCGGTGATGCGGGTGCTGCCCGGGCGGGTGGGATCGCCGGTCCAGAGCGCGTCGACGTCGGAGAGCAGCACCAGCAGGTCGGCGTCGACGAGCGCGGCGACGAGCGCGGCGAGGCGGTCGTTGTCGCCGAACCGGATCTCGTCGGTGGCCACCGTGTCGTTCTCGTTGACGATCGGCACCGCCCGCAGGTCGAGCAGCTTGCGCAGGGTCCGGTACGCGTTGCGGTAGTGCGCCCGCCGGGTCACGTCGTCGACCGTGAGCAGCACCTGCCCGACGGTGTGCCCGTGCCGGGCGAACGCGGTCGCGTACCGCCCGATGAGCAGGCCCTGCCCGACGCTGGCGGCGGCCTGCTGGGTGGCCAGGTCGCGCGGGCGCCGGGGCAGCCGGAGCGGCGCGAGGCCGGCGGCGATCGCACCGGAGGAGACCAGCACCACCTCGCGCCCGGCGGCACGGAGCGCGCCGAGCGTGTCGACGAGCGCGTCGACCCGGGCGTCGTCCAGGCCGCCCGTCGCGGTGGTCAGCGAGGACGAACCGATCTTGACCACGATCCGGCGGGCCGAGGTAACTGCTTCACGCACCCGACCATTCTGCGCGCTGCGCTCCCGGCGGCCGGGGCGCGTTCCCAGATCGTGGCGGCGCGGCGGGTGCGACCGCCCCGACCTCGTCCGATCGCCACGGGTTGCCTGTCGGACGGGCCTTTTGAATCAGCAGTTCGGCGGCACCTGCGCGGCGGTGCGATTGCCTAGCGTCACGTTCTGAACGAACGGGGGCTCGTGGTGACAAAACCGAAAATTCGTCGCGCCTGGTGGGTGGCGCTGATCGTGGCCGGCGCCCTGGTGGCGGGGCTGACGCCGGTGCTGGCCGGTCTCCGCGACGGCCCGCCTGCCGTCCGGCGCGACGGCTACCGGCCGTATCCGGTGCCGGCGGCGGCGATCCCGTCCCGCGAGGGGGCCGCGCCGCTGGTGGACACCGGGCTGCACGACGCGGAGAACGTGCGGATGTTCCGGATGCACGACCGGGTCTGGGACCACCCGGTCGCGCAGGCCCAGTGGGGGCTGCAGAACCTGGCCGGCTGGCGGGCCACCGGCAAGCGGATCTACCTGGACCGGGCGATCGCGAACGCCCAACGGAACGTGGACCGGCGGGTCGAGTCGCGGGGCGCCTGGTGGTACCCGTACGACTTCGAGCTGACCCGGTGCACGAAGCGCCCGCTGCTCCGGCCCCGGTGGTACAGCGGGATGTCGCAGGGCCAGTTGCTCAGCCTCTTCGTCGGGCTCTACGAGGAGACCGGGGACGCGGCGTGGCGGACCGCCGCGGACCGCACCTTCCTCAGCCTGACCCTGCCGGTGCACGACAGCGAGCCGTGGGCCACCTGGACCGACCGGGCGGGCTACCAGTGGCTGGAGGAGTATCCGGAGAACGACGAGCCCCGCGGCGAGCAGGTGCTCAACGGGCACATCTTCTCCCTCTACGGCGTCTACGACTACTGGCGGATGACCGGGGACGGCCGGGCCGCGGAGGTCTTCGACGCCGCGGCGACCACCGTGCGGCGGTACCTGCCGACGAGGTTCCGGGTGGAGAACTGGGCCAGCCGCTACTCGATGAACTGCCGGCACTTCCACCTCAAGTACCACCAGATCCACACCCGGCAGACCCTCAAGCTGTACGAGATCACCCACGCGTCGGTCTTCGCCGAGTACGCCGACACCCTCCGGGCGGACTACCCGGCGCCGGCGCTCAGGGGCACGGTGCAGCTGGAGCGCGGACCGCACGTGGGCTACACGTTCGACCTCAAGGGGCAGGTCACCGGGGAGCGGACCGCGACCCTGGCCAAGGCGGCCCGGGTCGCCGCGGACCAGCGGGTCCGGGTGCGCGGACGCGGCATCCACTACCGGATCACCGAGGGTCCGCTGGCCGGCTACCTGGTGCCCGAGGAACCCGGCCGCCGGGTCCTGCTCGGGGTGGCGGTGGACCACCGGTACGCGCCCGCCCGCACGCTGACCGCCCAGCCCGGCACCTACACCGGCTTCACCGTCGACCGCGCCGGCGCGGTGACCGGAACCCGGAAGGTCACCTTCGCCGCCGTCACGGAGCTGGCGCTCGGCGGCAGCGCCTGGGTCAACGGGGAGCTGAGCTATCAGGTGGCCGCCGGCGAGCTGGCCGGCTTCTGGCTGGCGGCCCGCGGTGACCTCGCCGTCGCCTCGGTCGCCGGCTGAGGCCGCCTATCGTGGCACCTCGTGACACCTGACGAATACGTCGAGGCGGTGCTGACGCTTGTCGAGCGGATCCCGCCGGGCCGGGCGATGTCGTACGGGGCGGTGGCCGACGCGCTGGCGGAGCGCTCCGGGCGGGCGTCGGCGCGACTGGTCGGCTCGATCATGGCGCGGCACGGTGGCGGGGTGCCGTGGCACCGGGTGGTGAACGCGGCCGGCCGGCTCCCGCCGGGACACGAGCGGGAGGCGCGGGCCCGGCTGCGCGCCGAGGGCTGCCCGTTGCGCGGGGACCGGGTGGACCTGGCGGTGGCCGCCTGGTCGCCGGAGGAGGGGATGTGACCGCGACCATAACGTGAGTAGCATTCGGCTCCATGACAGCTTCGGGCCTGCCCCGCCGGGTGCACCTCGGATACGCGCTGGGCTCCCTGGTCACCGGCGCGTTCGGCACCGTTCCCGGGCTGCTCCTGCTGCCGTACCTCACCGACACCCTGGGCGTGGCGGCCGGGCTGGCCGCGCTGCTGGTGCTCCTGCCGAAGGCGTGGGACGTGCTGGTCAACCCGGTGGCGGGGCGGATCTCCGACCGGACCCGCTCCCGCTGGGGCGCCCGCCGGCCGTACCTGCTCGGCGGCGGGCTCGCCCTGGCAGTGCTGTTCGCCGCGATCTTCGCCGCGCCGTTCGGGAGCGGTCCGGCCGCCGCCGCGTACGTCGCGCTCGCCTTCCTGGCCACCGCTACCGCGTTCGCCTTCTTCCAGGTGCCCTACGTGGCCATGCCGGCCGAGCTGACCGCCGACCCGGCGGAGCGTACCCGGCTGATGACCTGGCGGATCGCGGTGCTGGCGCTGGCCATCCTGGTCTCCGGTGCGGTGGCCCCGGCGGTGGTGGCCGCCGGCGGTGACGGCGTGCCCGGCCACCGGTGGATGGGCGTGTTCGTCGCCGCGCTCATCGTCGCCGGCACCGTCGGCGTCTTCCTGGGCACCCGGTCCGCGCCGATCGGGACGGTGGGGGAGAGCGAGCCGAGCCTGCGCGCGCAGCTCGCGGTCGCCGCCGGCAACCGGCCGTTCCGGGTGCTGCTGATCTGCTTCGTGATCCAGTCCGCCGGGGTGGCCACCGTGCTGGCCGGCGTCAAGTACTTCGCCGACCAGGTGCTGCGCGAGCCGGACAGCGGCCCGACGCTGCTCTTCGCCTGCTTCGTCGCGCCGGCGCTGCTGGTCATGCCGCTCTGGAGCCGGGCCGGCGCCCGGTTCGGCAAACGGGCGTCGCTCGTCGCCGCGTCGCTGCTCTTCGCCGCCGGCGCGCTCACCCTGGTGGCCGCGCCCGCGCTGCCGGCCGCCGGGGCGTACGCGGTGGTCGCGCTGATCGGCGTCGGGTACGCCGGCCAGCAGGTGTTCGCGCTGGCCATGCTGCCGGACTGCATCGCCTTCGACACGGCGCGCACCGGGCGGCGGCAGGCCGGGGTGTTCACCGGGCTGTGGACCGCCGGGGAGACGTTCGGGCTGGCGCTGGGGCCGGGCATCTACGGCCTGGTGCTCCAACTCTCCGGTTACGTTTCCTCGTCCACCGGGACCGCCGCCGTCCAGTCCGACACGGCCCGTCTGGGCGTGCTGCTCGGCTTCACCGTGCTGCCGGCACTGCTGGTGGCGGTCCCGCTGGTGCTGCTGCGCGGCTACACCCTGACCCCGGCTCAGCTCGCCGCCGCGCCGGACGCCACCGCACCCGCAGCCGCCGGGTCCGGGGCCGATGTCCCGGTCACGCGGGCGTGAGCACCGCACCGCCCGGCCCGTCCACGAGAGGAACCACCCGATGACCGACACGGCAGGCGGAGGCGCGCTGCCCGCGCAGGGGATGCCCGCGGCGGACGTGCTCGACGAGATCCGCGCGCTGCGGGCCGCCGACCGGCCCACCCACGGCGGGCGGCTGTTCGCATACGTCTACGACCCGGGCGTGGCCGGGCTGGACGAGCTGGCCCAGGCCGCGTACGCGGAGAGCGCGCACGTCAACGGCCTCGACCCGACCGCGTTCCCGTCGCTGCTGGCGATGGAGAACGCGCTCGTCGCCGCCGCCGCCCGGCTGCTCGGCGGCGGCCCCGGGACGGACGCGCCGGACGTGGTCGGCAGCGTCACCGGCGGCGGCACCGAGTCGCTCCTGCTCGCGGTCAAGGCGGCCCGCGACGCCCGCCCCGACCTCGCCGAGCCGCGGATCGTGGTGCCGGCCAGCGCGCACGCCGCCTTCGCCAAGGCGGCGCACTACCTGCGGGTCGCGCTCGACACCGTGCCCGTCGACCCGGTGACGCTGCGACCCGACGTGGCGGTGGTGGCCGCCGCGATCCGCCCGGAGACCGTGCTGGTCGTCGCGTCCGCCCCGTCGTACGCGCACGGCGTGGTCGACCCGGTGGCGGAGATCGCCGCCGTCGCGGCGGCGGCCGGGGTGCGCTGCCACGTGGACGCCTGCTTCGGCGGGTGGGCGCTGCCCTGGCTGCGTCGGCTCGGCGCGCCGGTGCCGCCGTTCGACTTCGTCGTGCCCGGGGTCACCTCGATCTCGGTCGACCTGCACAAGTACGCGTACGCCCCGAAGGGGGTGTCGGTGCTGCTGCACCGGGACGCGGCGCTGCGCGCCCCGCAGTACTTCGCGTACGCCGACTGGCCCGGCTACACCATGGTCAACCCGGTGATCGCCTCCACCCGCTCCGGCGGACCCATCGCCGCCGCGTACGCGACGCTGCGCCACCTCGGCGAGGACGGCTACCTGCGGTTGGCGGCGGCGACCCGGGACGCGGTCGCCGGGCTGGCCGACGCGGTGCGGGCGGCCGACGGTCTGCGACTGATGGCCGAGCCGGAGTCCACGGTGGTCTGCTTCACCGCCGACGACCCCACGCTCGACCTGTTCGTGCTGGTGGACGAGCTGACCGCGCGCGGCTGGCACACCCAGCCCCAGCTCCGGTACGCGGACCTGCCGGCCAGTGTGCACCTCACGGTGACCGCCGCGGTGGCGCCCCGGGTGGCCGAGTTCGGCCCGGCGCTGACCGACGCGGTCGCGGCCGCGCGCGCCGCCGGTCCGGTCGTGCTGCCGCCCGAGCTGCTGGCGATGGCCGGCGGTCTCACCCCGGAGGCGCTCACCCCGGAGCTGATCGGCGGGCTCGCCGCCGGCCTGGGGCTGGGCACCGGTCCGACGCCGGACCGGATGGCGGCGGTCAACACGCTCCTCGACGCCGCCCCGGCGCGGTTGCGCGAGCGGTTGCTGGCCGGGTTCGTCGGGTTGCTCCAGCGCCCGGCCTGGTGAGTGCGGTCGTCCGTTCGGCGGTCAGGTCCGGCGTTTCGGCGTCGGACGGCAGCTCCGGCCGTGTCTAGCATCAGGTCACATCGATGACACGGGGAGTATTCGGATGTCACCTCCAACACCGTCACACGTCCGCCGCCTCGTCGCGGTCCTCACCGCCGGCGCATTGCTCGTCCTCGCGCCGGCCCGTCCCGCGCCGGCCGCCCCACCCGGGCCGGACCGGTCCACCGACGTCTCCGTGGTGGATCCCGACTGGGTCCCGGACCCGGTCGCCGAGGGCGTTCCGCACCTGCCCTCGCGCGACGCGGGCAAGGTCAAGCAGCAGCAACGACGGGAACGCGCCAGCCGCTCCGCCGCGCTCGCCGGCTACGCCCGCGACGGGCACCTGCCGAAGCCGCTGCCGCTGGCCGCCCAGCCGACGAACAGCGGTCCGGCGCCCCTGGTCGACCGCGGGCTGCACGACGCCCAGGGCGTCCGGATGTTCAGCTTCGCCGGCCGGACCTGGGACCACCCGGTCGCCCAGGCACAGTGGGGCCTGAGCAACCTGGCCGCCTACCGGCTCAACGGCGACCAGCTGTTCCTCGACCGGGCGATCGCCAACGCCCAGCGCAACGTGGACCGCCGGGTCGAGTCCCGGGGGGCCTGGTTCTACCCGTACGACTTCGACCTGAGCCGGTGCGCCGGACGTCCGTTGCTGCGCGCGCCCTGGTACAGCGGGATGGCGCAGGGCGAGATGCTCAGCCTCTTCGTCGGCCTGGCCGAGATCACCGGGGAGGCGAAGTGGCGCACCGCCGCCGACAACACGTTCCTCAGCCTGACGTTGTCGGCCAGCGCCTCGGCGCCCTGGGGCAGTTGGGTCGACCCCAACGGCTACCTGTGGCTGGAGGAGTACCCGGTGAGCGCCGGCACCACCGGTGAGCGGGTGCTCAACGGGCACATCTTCGCTCTCTACGGGGTCTACGACTACTGGCGTCTCACCGCGGACGAACGGGCGGTGGCCGTCTTCGACGGCGCGGCCAGCACCGTCCGCCGCTACCTGCCGACCCACTTCCGGGTGACCCGGTGGGCCAGCAACTACTCCATGGGGTGCGCGCAGCCGCACGTGAAGTACCACCAGGTGCACACCGCGCAGAACCTCAAGCTCTACGAGATGACCTGGTCGCCCACCTTCGCCACGTACGCCTACCTGCTGCGGTCGGACTACCCGGCGCCGGCGGTCAGCGGCGCGGTGCTGTTCTCCGCCGGCACCCACGTCGGCTACACGTTCTCCAGCACCGGCGCGGTGCGCAGCCAGAAGACGCTGAAGCTCACCCGGGCCTCCGGCGCCCAGGCCAACCAGCGGATCCGGGTGTACGGGCGGGGCATCTACTACCAGATCACGAACGGGGCGCTCGCCGGCTACCTCGTGCCGGAGACGTACGGCCAGCGGATCCTGCTCGGCAAGGCGGTCGAGCACCGCTACGAACCGACCCGGGTGCTCTCGTTCCAGCCGGGCACCTACACCGGCTACGCGTACGACGCGGCGGGCAACGTGACCGGCTCCAAACGGATCACGTTCTCGGCCGCCTCGATCGCGCCGCTCGGCGCCACCGCGTGGGTGAACGGGCAGTTGAGCTACCAGGTCACCGCCGGGGCGTACCTCGGCTACTGGCTGCCCCACACCACCGGGCTGGCGTTCACCTGACCCATCCCGCACGGCCCGTCGAGGGCCCGGATCCCACCGGATCCGGGCCCTCGATCCGTGTGACCCCCATCACATCATGCAATTCCCGACAATCGTCATAAGTATAGACGTTTATAAATTAATAGCGGTTTATGTGGATCTTTCTGATCCGTAGCGTTCTCCCCATCGGAACGACCGACACACGGGAGGACACGAGATGGACATCCGGAAGATCACACTCATCGGGGCGACCGGCCTGGCGGGCCTGGCCCTCGGCATCGGCGCCGTGGCGGCGATCGGCCCCGGCCCCGGCGTCGCGCAGGCCATCGGCCCCGGCCCGTCCCTGCCGCTCCCGATCGGTCCGGGCCCCTCGGCGCTGACCGCCTGGATCGGCCCGACCGCGATCGGCCCCGGCCCCACTGTCGCGGGACGCTGACGCCTCTCGACCGCCCGGCCCGACTGCGTCACCACCACCGGGCTGGCGTTCACCTGACGCACGGCCCGTCCGGACAGCCGGACGGGCCGTGCGCTTCCCGTTCGGCTGACCGCTCCGGTCAGCCGGCGACGGTCAGGGTGAACGAGGCGGTGTTGTCGGCCGGGTCGGCCTCGGGCACCGTCGTGTCGGCCCATCGCGTCGAGAGCTGGACCGTGACGGTGCCGAGGTCGCCCGGCACGGTGTCCGCCTCGGCACGGAACAGCACGTCGAAGGTCTGCTGCTCGCCGGCCAGGAGGGTGCCGCCCGGCACCACGAAGTTGGTGAGATCGCCCGGCAGGTCCTGCGGATCGGTGCCCCAGATCACGACGCCGGCCGGGAGCCCGACCGTCTCGGCCAGCAGGAAGTCGTACCCGGCGTCACCGGCCCACCCCACCGTGACCGGCAGCCGGCCCAGATAGGCGCCGTCCTCCTGGCGGGCCAGGGTGACCGCGCCGGCCGTGGAGATGGAGGCGCGGGCCTGGCTGTCCTGCACGTAGGGCACGGGATCGCGCAGCGAGCCGGTGGTGGAGCGGAAGCGGGCGGCAAAGCCGGCCCGGTCCGCGATCTCCTCCCGGCCGTCGCCGACGTTCACCGCCACCCGGCCCCCCTTCGCGATCATCGCGACGTCGCGGGTGGGGGTGAGCACCGTGAAGGAGACGGAGAAGGACCGGCTCTGGCCCGGCTCGATGTCGCCACCGGGCACCATGCAGTTCGTGAGCCGCCGGTTGTCGACAAGCGGCTGGTAGACGCAGCCCTCCAACGGGTCGGCGGTGCGGAACGACCCGGCGACCGGCTCCAGCACGTCGACGGCGAAGTAGGTGGCGGTGGGACCGTTGTTGGTCACCGTGACCGGCAGGCTGCCCTGGTAGCCGCGCGCCGTGGGTTCGAGCACCAGGCGCCCCACCGAGATGTCGGCGGCGGCCCCGTCGGCGGTCGGTGCGGCGACCGCCGGAGCGGCGGCGGTCAGCGCCAGTGCGGTGCCGGCCAGGCCGGCGACGATTCGTCGACCGGCGGACAGAGTGATGGGCATGGCCGTTCCTCCCCGTGAACAGACAATGGCGTCGCGTGACGACATCGACCGGCACGATACCGGCGGAGCTCGGCAGCCGTGGCCCCCCGGGAAGAAAGCCGCGTGCGGGCCCTCACGGGCGTATCGGACCCGGGTGCCGCGCTCGGCCGGTGTGGTTGACTGGCACCTCAGGGGATCTGCGAGGGAGGCCCGAGGTGCAGTTGCCGGCCGTGCTCGGCGAGCCGATCCGGTTCGTGCTGAACTGGGGCCGCCGCTACTCGCTCTGGGTGTTCAACTTCGGTCTGGCCTGCTGCGCCATCGAGTTCATCGCGACCAGCATGGGCCGGCACGACTTCATGCGGCTCGGCGTGATCCCGTTCGCCCACGGCCCCCGGCAGGCCGACCTGATGGTGGTCAGCGGCACGGTCACCGACAAGATGGCCCCGGCGGTCAAGCGGCTCTACGACCAGATGCCCGAGCCGAAGTACGTGATCTCGTTCGGCGCCTGCTCGAACTGCGGCGGCCCGTACTGGGACTCCTACTCGGTGACCAAGGGCGTCGACCAGCTCATCCCGGTCGACGTCTACGTGCCCGGCTGCCCGCCGCGGCCGGAGGCGCTGCTGCACGGCATCCTGCGCCTCCAGGAGAAGATCGCCGCCGAGCAGTCCGGCGTCGGCGGCGTGCCCCGCCCCGACCGGCTCGCCCCACCGGCGGACTCCGTCCCGCGGCCGGTGGAGGCGCTGACCGCACCCCCGGTGCGTCCTCCGGTCGGCTGAGCCACCGAGTGGCGCAGCGGGACTAGCCTGCGGACCATGACCGACTCCGCGGAGAAGCGTTCCGCCTTCATCGTCGACGTGCTGACCGAGGAGTTCGGCGCGTCCATGGCGATCGACCCGGCGGCGTTCCGCCGCAAGTTCCGCAAGATGGCCGCCTCACCGTTCGCCTTCTACCGGGGCAGCGCCTCGCTCTTCTACGCCGACCAGCTCGGCGACTTCGCCAGCGAGCGGTTCCTCGACCACCGGACCAGCCGGGTCTGGATCCACGGCGACCTGCACGCGGAGAACTTCGGCACCTACATGAACGCCTCCGGGCAGCTCGTGTTCAACGTCAACGACTTCGACGAGGCGTACGTCGGGCCGTTCACGTGGGACCTCAAGCGCCTGGCCGCGAGCGTGGCGCTGCTCGGCTACGCCAAGGCGCTCTCCGACCGGGTGATCGGCGAGCTGGTGACCGGTTTCGCCCGCTCGTACCTGGCCGAGCTGCGGGCCATCTCCGCCGGTGGGGACGACGCGATCGGCTCGATCACGCTGGAGAACGCGGACGGCGTGCTGCGCCGGGTGCTCCAGCAGGCCCGGCTGAGCACCCGGGTGGACCTGCTCGCCGCGCAGACCACGATCGACAACTACGAGCGCCGATTCTCCCTCGGCGACGGCGTGTACGAGATCGACGCCGCGACCCGGGAGAAGGTCTGCGCCGCGTTCGAGGACTACCTCGGCACCCTGCCGGAGTCGACCTCCCGGCTGCGCCCGGTGGCCACCACGATCAAGGACGTGGTGCTGCGCAAGGGGGTCGGCATCGGCTCGGCCGGGCTGCCCTCGTACAACCTCCTGCTGGAGGGGCACACCCAGGCGCTGGAGAACGACGTCGTCATCTACATGAAGCAGGCCCAGGTGCCGGCCGTGGCGCGGCACGTCGACGACGAGCGGGTCCGGTCGTACTTCCGGCACCAGGGGCACCGCACGGCGGAGTCGCAGCGGGCGTTGCAGGCGCACGCCGACCCGTGGCTGGGCTTCACCGAGCTGGACGGCGCCGGGCAGCTCGTCGCCGAGGTCTCCCCGTACGCGGCGGACCTCGACTGGGCCGACGTCAACGAGCCCGAGGAGCTGGGCGGGGTGCTCACCGACCTGGGTCGGGCGGTGGCCCGGATGCACTCGGTGGCCGACGACGAGTCCAGTCACGACCTGGTCGACTACTCGACCGAGGACTCGATCGTCGCGGCGGTCGACGCCGACACCGACGGCTTCGCCGACTACCTGGTCGACTTCGCCCACCGCTACGGGATCCGGGCCCGGGAGGACCACCAGCTCTTCGTGGACCTGTTCCGCAACGGCCGGCTGCCCGGCATCTGAACGGGGCGTCCGTCCCGCCTCACTGCGTGAAGTCCAGCACCACCTTGATGTCCTCGCCGGTCGAGGTATACGCCTCCTGGTACGCCGACACCGGCACCCGGCGGGTGAGCAGCGAGTTCAACCAGGACCGGTCGGCCCGGGCGAGCGCCTGGGCGGCCAGGTCCCAGTGCCGGCGGCCGGCGTTGACCGAACCGAAGACCACGTTGTTCTCCAGCACCAGCTCCCGGTTGAGCGCGCCCGCGTCGAAGTCGATGGTCCGCCCGCCGCTGGAGACGCCGGTCAGGCAGACGATTCCGGTGGGCGCGGCCTTGCACATCGCGTCCAGCACCACCGGCGGCGCGCCGGTGCACTCGACCACGACGTCCGGTTGCAGGTCCAGCTCGGCGACCGTCGACGTGTGGTACGTGGCGCCGAGCGCGCGGACCAGCTCCGGTTTCGGGCCGGTGGTGTTGCGGTCCAGCACGTGCACGGACAACTCCCGCTGGCTGGCCAGCAGCGCGGCCAGCAGCCCGATCGGCCCGGCCCCGGTGATCAGCGCGGTCTTCGGCGTCCATTCGGCCCGGCGGCCGATCCGGTCGATGTGGTCCCAGGCCTTCGCCACCACGCTGGCCGGCTCCAGCAGCATGCCCACCGAGGCGAGCGCCTCGTCCAGGCCGACGGCGAACTTGGGCTGGATCCGCCAGCGGTCCCGGGCGAACCCGGGCAGCCCCTTGATGCCGTGCTCGGTGTACCGACCGTTGCGGCACATGTCCCACTCGTCCACCGCGCAGTTCGCGCACGGCACCGGGTCGGGGTGGCGGACCACGCCGGCGACCAGGTCGCCCGGGTGCAACGTGCCGGTCGGGTCCTCCAGCACCCGGCCCAGCGACTCGTGCCCGAGCACGAGCCGCTCCTGTCCCGGCGGCGCCTCGCCGTACTCCCCGGCGATGATCTCGTGATCGGTGCCGCAGACGCCCACCGCCAGCGCCTCGACCAGGATCGCGCCCTCCTCGGGCTCCGGCTCGGGCCACTCGTCGGTGAGTCGGAGCGAGTCGGGGACGCCCGGGGTCACAGTCACAGCGCGCACGGTCCTCATCTTTCCCCGCCGTGCGCCGGTCCGCCCGGCAAAGCGACGATCCGGGCCGGGCGGCCCGACCCGGCCCGCAGCCGCCGGCCATAGGATCAGCGCATGACTCCGGAAGAGGTCGGCCGGCGGGTGGTCGCGCTGCTCGCGCCCGTGGAGGCCGTCGCGTCGGTCTCCGGCGGTCAGGGGTACGCCCGCGCCACCGTCGACGTACCACCGGCGAGCTGGGCCGACGCGGTCCGTGCGGCACGCGACGACGCCGAGCTGGGGTTCGACTTCCTCGACTGGCTGTCGGCGGTGGACGAGCTGGCCGACGGCTTCGACGTGGTGGTGCACCTGTGGTCGGTGCCGCACCGGCACGGCCTGCTGCTGCGCACCCGGGTGCCCCGCGCGGAGCCGGTCGTGGCGTCCGTGGTCGACGTCTTCCCCGGCGCCGACTGGCACGAGCGGGAGACCCACGAGATGTTCGGCATCGACTTCGCCGGGCACGCCGAGCTGCGACCGCTGCTGCTGCCGCCGGAGTTCGAGGGACATCCGCTGCGCAAGGAGTTCGTGCTCGCCTCGCGGGTGGCCAAGCCGTGGCCCGGTGCCAAGGAGCCGGGCGAGTCGGAGGCCGGTGGCGGGCGGCGACCGGTCCGGCCGCCGGGCGTACCGGCGCCTGGCGAGTGGGGGACGACGCCCACGCCGGCCGG
>NZ_CADEAU010000093.1 GCF_902825405.1 Micromonospora maritima
GCACGTCCGGCGCGGTGGGGGCGGCGGCGGCCAGGAACGCCTCGGCCGCCCGGGCGGTGGCCCGGACCAGCGCGAGGCTCTGCGGGTTGGCCAGGTGGTCGCCGCCGGTGATGTCGACGGCGCCGAGCAGCGACCCGGTGACCGGGTCGTGGATCGGGGCGGCGGCGCAGGTCCAGCGCTGCACCGGCCGGACGAAGTGCTCGGTGGCGAAGATCTGCACGCTGTGGTCGACGGCGAGCGCGGTGCCAGGCGCGTTGGTGCCGACGTGCGCCTCGTCCCACCGGGCGCCCGGCACGAAGTTCATCCGCTCGGCGTGCCGGAGCACGCCCGGGTGCCCCTCCACCCAGAGCAGCCGCCCGCCGGCGTCGCAGACCGCCATCAGGTGCGCGCCGTCCTGCGCGATGCCGCCGAGCAGGTCGCGGAAGAGCGGCAGCACCCGGGCCAGCGGGTGCGCGGCCCGGTAGCTCTCCAGCGCGTCGTCGGTGAGGTCGACAGGCGCGGTGGCCTCCGGGTCGAGCCGCGCGGAGCGTTCCCAGGACCGGCGCACCACGTCGCGGACCCGGCCGGTCGCGGTGCCGGCGGTGAGGAACGCCTCGTGGGCGGCGCCTACCTGCGCGATCCGCTCCGCCGGATCCGCGCCGAACTCCAGGGCGAGCCACGGGTCAGCCACCAACCGACCTCCTCCCACCCATCGTGACCCACGTCACCCCCGACCGCCAAGCGCGGAGCGGTCGAGCGTCGGGACCTACGGCGACAGGTGCTGGCACCCATCACCGGAGCGCCACGTATCCGTTACCTTCCGCTGTGATCCCCGGATCGGGCTGAACGGTTGGCGCCTCCCGTCCGTACCAGCCGTCGAACGACACCGACGACGGGAGAGAACGTGAGGGTGCAGCGCAAGCACGTGTTGGCGGCGACCGTGGCGGTGGCCGCGAGCGTGGTCGTCTCGGTGGGCACCGGAATGGGTTTCGCGGAGACCGCTCCGGCCGGACGCTCGGTCTGTGCCGGGTCGGTGACCTTCTCGGCCGAGGGCGGGCCGCCGGCGGCGACGAGCGACAGGTTCCCGGTGGGCACCCGGCTGCGGGTGACGAACCTGGACAACCGCAAGGTGGCCACGGTGACCGTGACCGGGCCGTCGGGCAGCTGCGTGCTGCTCAACGCCGCCGCCATGGACCTGGTCCGCGAGCCGGGCAAGAACGTCATCCGGCGCAACGTGGTGGAACGGCTCGACGGCGTGGCCGCCCCGGCGCCCGGCGGCGCCCAGCCGGGCGAGACCCGGCCGGGCAACGCCCAGCCGATCGGCGGCAGCGTCTGTGCCGGGTCGATCACGTTCTCCGCCGAGGGCGGGGCGCCGGCCGCCACCAGCGGTCAGTTCCCGGTCGGTACCCGGCTGCGGGTGACGAATCTGGACAACGGCAAGGTGGTGACCGTGGCGGTGACCGGGCCGTCGGGCAGCTGCGTGCTGCTCAACGCCGCCGCCATGGACGCGATCCGCGAGCCGGGCAAGAACCTGGTCCGCCGCAACACGGTCCAGCTGCTGCGCTGACACACGCCGGTGGCGCACCACGGGCGAACCTGGGGGACCCGTGCCCGTGGTGCGTCACGATCAGGACCGACCGGTCAGCCGAACGCGGCGTCGAGGATGTCGAGACCCCCGGCCAGCTCGTCGTCGGAGATGACCAGCGGCGGCAGGAAGCGCAGGACGTTGCCGTAGGTGCCGCAGGTCAGCGTGAGCAGCCCCGCCGCGTGGCAGGCCGCCGAGATCGCCGCCGTGGCCGCCGGGTCCGGCGTCAGCGTGCCCGGCACGACGATCTCCACGGCGAGCATCGCGCCCCGGCCGCGTACCTCGGCCACGCGCCGGTCGCGGGCGGCGATCGCCCCCAGTCGCTCGCCCATCACCGCGCCGATCCGCCGGGCGGCGGCGGCCAGGTCCAGCTCCCGCATGGTCTCCATCGCCGCGAGCGCGGCGGCGCAGGCGATCGGGTTGCCGCCGTACGTGCCGCCGAGACCGCCGACGTGCACCGCGTCCATCAGCTCCGCCCGGCCGGTCACCGCCGCCAGCGGCAGGCCGCCCGCGATGCCCTTGGCCAGCGTTACCAGGTCCGGCTCGACGCCCTCGTGCGCGCAGGCGAACCAGTCGCCGGTGCGGCAGAAGCCGGTCTGGATCTCGTCGGCGACGAAGACCACCCCGGCCGCCGTCGCCCACTCGCGCAGCGCCGGCAGGAAACCCGGCGCGGGTACGACGAAACCGCCCTCGCCCTGGATCGGCTCGATCAGCAGCGCGGCAACGTTCTCCGCGCCCACCTGCTTCTCGATCATCTCGATCGACCGGGCCGCCGCGGTGGCGCCGTCGAGGCCACCGTCGCGCAGCGGGTACGACATCGGCACCCGGTAGACCTCACCGGCGAACGGCCCGAACCGGTGCTTGTACGGCATGTTCTTCGCGGTCAGCGCCATGGTCAGGTTGGTCCGGCCGTGGTAGGCGTGGTCGAACACCACCACCGCGGGCCGCCCGGTCGCGTGCCGGGCGATCTTCACCGCGTTCTCCACCGCCTCGGCGCCGGAGTTGAACAACGCCGAGCGCTTCTCGAAGCCGCCCGGCGTCACCGCGTTGAGCTGCTCGCAGACCGCCACGTACGACTCGTACGGCGCGACCATGAAGCAGGTGTGGGTGAACCGTTCGACCTGCGCGCGGACCGCCTCGACCACCCGTGGCGCGGAGTTGCCCACGTTGGTGACCGCGATGCCGGCGGCGAAGTCGATCCACCTCCGCCCGTCCACGTCGGTGATCGTGCCGCCGCCCGCCCGGTCCACGTACGCGGGGATCGTGCTGCCCACGCCCCGCGCCACGGCCTCCACCCGGCGCTTGTGCAACTCCTCGCTCGTGGCCATCGCGATCAGCCCTCGATGTTGTGCATGACGTGCTTGACCCGGGTGTAGTCCTCCAGGCTGTAGACCGACAGGTCCTTGCCGTGGCCGGAGTGCTTGAAGCCGCCGTGCGGCATCTCCGAGACGAACGGGATGTGCGTGTTCACCCAGACGCAGCCGAAGTCCAGCCGGCGGGTCATCCGCATGGCCCGGCCGTGGTCGCGCGTCCACACCGAGGCGGACAGGCCGTACTCCACGCCGTTGGCCCAGCGCACCGCCTCGTCCTCGTCGGAGAACCGCTGCACGGTGATCACCGGCCCGAACACCTCGTCCTGGATGATCTCGTCGGTCTGGCGTACGCCGGAGACCACCGTCGGGGCGTAGAAGAAGCCGCGCTCGCCGACCCGGGACCCGCCGGTGGTGACGTTCGCGTGGTCCGGCAGGCGGTCCACGAACCCGCTCACCCGGGCGAGCTGGTTGGCGTTGTTCAGCGGGCCGTAGAGCACGTCCGCGTCGTCCGGCGCGCCGGTGCGGGTGTTGCGGGCCTGCTCGGTCAGCGCGGCCACGAAGTCCTCGTGGATGCCCGGGCCGGTGAGCACCCGGGTCGCCGCCGTGCAGTCCTGGCCGGCGTTGAAGTAGCCGCCCGTCGCGATCGCCTCGGCCGCCGCCGCCACGTCCGCGTCGTCGAAGATCACCACCGGGGCCTTGCCGCCCAGCTCCAGGTGGGTCCGCTTCAGATCCGGCGCCGCCGCGGCGGCGACCTCCATGCCCGCGCGGGTCGAGCCGGTGATCGACACCAGCTGCGGGGTCGGGTGGGAGACCAGCGTACGGCCGGTGTCGCGGTCGCCGCAGACCACGTTGAACACGCCCGGCGGCAGGTGCTCGGCGGCGATCTCGGCCAGCAGCAGCGTCGACACCGGCGTGGTGTCCGACGGCTTCAGCACCACCGCGTTACCCGCCGCCAGCGCCGGGGCGATCTTCCAGACCGCCATCATCAGCGGGTAGTTCCAGGGCGTCACCTGGGCGCAGACGCCGATCGGCTCCCGCCGCACGTACGAGGTGTGCCCGGCCATGTACTCGCCGGCCGAACGCCCCTCCAGCAGGCGAGCCGCCCCGGCGAAGAAGCGCAGCTCGTCCACGGCCGGCGGCAGTTCCTCGTCGGCGGTGAGCTGCCGGGGCTTGCCGGTGTTGCGCACCTCCGCGTCGACCAGCTCGGCGGCCCGGGACTCCACCGCGTCGGCGAACTTCAGCAACGCCCGCTGCCGCTCGGCGGGCGTCGCGTCCCGCCAGCTCTCGAACGCCGTCGCGGCGGCCTTCATCGCCGCGTCCACGTCCGCCGCCCCGGACACCGGGGCCTGGGCGAACACCTCCCCGGTGCACGGGTCGACCAGGTCGGCGTAGCCGCCGTCCACCGGGTCGACGTACTCGCCGTTGACGAAGTTGCGCAGCTGCTGCTGGTCGCTCATCAGAAGTCTCCGAGAGGGGTGGCCGGGGAGAGGGTCAGCGGAGGTTCTCGCAATCTGACTGCCATCTTGGCTACTGAATCCGAGGCAGACAAGGGTTTGGGCAACTGTTTCCGCGCGGGCGTCCGTGGTCTACGCTGCCGGGCGTGGAGCCGAGAGCCTTCTACGTCGCCGGTCGCCCCGCCCACGGCGAGCAGGAACTGACCGTCACCCACCCGTACGACGGGCAGCCGGTGGGGCGTACCACGCTCGCCACTGCCGACCAGGTCGAGGCCGCCGTCGCGGGCGCCGCCGGAGTGGCCGCGGAGGCCGCGGCCCTGCCCGCGCACGCCCGCGCGGCCGCCCTGGACCACGTGTCCCGCCGGCTCGCCGAGCGGGCCGACGAGGTCGCCGCGCTGATCACCGCCGAGAACGGCAAGCCGGTCAAGTGGGCGAAGGCCGAGGTGGGGCGCGCGATCTCCACGTTCCGCTGGGCCGCCGAGGAGGCCCGTCGCTTCTCCGGCGACCTGCAACGCCTCGACACCGACCCCGCCGCCACCGGGCGGATCGCGCTGGTCCGGCGCGCGCCGCGCGGACCGGTGCTCGGCATCACCCCGTTCAACTTCCCGCTCAACCTGGTCGCCCACAAGGTCGCCCCGGCGCTCGCCGTCGGTGCCCCGATCGTCGTCAAACCGGCCCCGGCCACCCCGCTCACCGCGTTGCTGCTCGGCGAGATCCTGGCCGAGACGGACCTGCCCGACGGCATGTTCTCGGTGCTGCCGCTGCCCAACGAGCGCGCCGCCGACCTGGTCGCCGACCCCCGGCTGCCGGTGGTGTCGTTCACCGGCTCCGGGCCGGTCGGCGCCGCGATCCGCCGCGCCGCGCCGGACAAGCACGTCACCCTCGAACTCGGCGGCAACGCCGCGGCGGTGATCTGCGAGGACTGGGCGGCGGACGAGGACCTGACCTTCGCCGCGCACCGCATCGCCACGTTCTCCAACTACCAGGCCGGGCAGTCGTGCATCGCGGTGCAGCGGGTCTACGTGCACGAATGGCTCTACGACGGCTTCCTGCCCCGGCTCGTCGCCGCCGTCGAGGAGCTGCGCACCGGCGACCCCCGCTCCGAGTCCACCGACGTCGGCCCGCTGGTCTCCGTCGAGGCGGCGCAGCGCGTCGAGGCGTGGGTCGACGAGGCGGTCGCCGCCGGGGCCACCATCGAGGTGGGCGGCCGGCGTGACGGCGCGACCTATCCGCCGACCGTGCTCAGCGGCGCGCCCGCCGACGCCAAGGTGTGCGCCGAGGAGGTGTTCGGGCCGGTGCTGGTGGTCGCCCCGGTCCCGGACGACCGGGCCGCGTTCGCCGCCGTCAACGACTCCGCGTACGGCCTTCAGGCCGGCGTGTTCACCCACCGGCTCGACGTGGCCTTCGACGCCGCCCGGACGCTGGAGGTCGGCGGCGTGATCGTCGGGGACGTGCCGTCCTACCGGGCCGACCAGATGCCGTACGGCGGGGTGAAGGGCTCCGGGGTCGGACGGGAAGGGCTGCGCAGCGCGATGGAGGACTACACCGAGCCGCGTGTCACGGTGCTGACCGGGCTGCCGTTGTAGGGGATCCGGGTCACCAGGTGCCGTCGTCGCGGACCCGGGGAGCGGCGCGGCCCAGCAGCAGGGTGGTGAGGGCGGCGTCGATGTCCGCGCCGAGGAACCACTCGCCGGCCTGGTCGAGGGCGAAGACCCGGCCGTGCTCGTCGACGGCGAGGATGCTCTCCTGACGTTCGCTGCCCAGGGGGAAGAGGCGGGCGCCCAGGACCGCGCCGAAGTCGGCGAGGGTGTCGGCGGTGTGCGCGACCTTTCGCGGACGTACCTCGAACCGGGAGATCCACGCCGCTTCGCCCGGGCCCTGACGGGCGCTGACCAACCCCGGGAAGGCGGTGAGTGTCGCCAGGGCGGCCGGGAACGACGAGTGGCGGTGCCGGCTCCCGCTGACCTCACCGACCTTGCGCACGGATGTGGTCGCGGACACCTCGTCACCGAAGTGGGGCCGCCAGCCGGCGACCACCAGGGCGTTCGCTACGTCGGCGGGGAACCGGTCGGGGTCGGGAGGGGTCTGGGGATCCGGGTGCCACTCCTCCGCGTAGGCCAGCTCGGGCCAGGGCAGCACGCCGAAGTGCACGAGGAACCTGATGCACGACTCACAGCGCAGGTCGGCCGGTCCACCGGCCGGATCGCCGGCCTCACGGATACGGAAGAACTCGATCCGACTCGCTCCGAGCAGCCGGCGTGCGTCCTCAAGGGTCAGTGGCGCGAGCCCTCCGGCGGCGCGACGGCTGTCGTGTTCGTGCAGCGCGTCGGAGACGACGATCATCTCGGCGTGCCGCTCCCCGCCGCGCACCAGGTGGCCCGGGGGCAGCGCGTCCAGGTAGGCCCGCACGAGTGGATGGTGTCGCAGCTCCATGTCACCCTTCGCGCCCTGCGCGACGTGGAGCCGGCCGTCCAGCGTGAGGTGCGCGGCCGCCCCCGGTGTGGGCAGCCGGACCAGTTCGCGGAGCAACTGCGCGGCCGGGTCGACGGTGCGGGGAGCGCGGGGCTCGGCCGGCCGGCGTTGCCGGTACATCTGCTCGACCGCGACCGCCGGGATCCGCGGCCAGGTCGACACCTCGCCGGTCTCCTTGTCGATGACCGTGGTCGGCAGGTCGCCGGGAAGCGCCCGGGCATCGGGGGAGACGGTGGAGAGCACGACGTAGCCCAGGTCGAACTCCTCGACCACCGGGGTGCAGGGAAAGCCCAGACGGTCGGAGTCACGCCGGGCCCACACGGAGGCGATCTGCTCGGCCTGCTGTCGCTCGATCACCACCTGAAATTACCGGACCCCACGGATTTCGTGGCACCCGGTATGGTCGGCCCTACCCACGGTGACGGAAGGGATTCGGCGGTGGCTGAGAGTGCGGACCGGGATGCGAACCGTGCGCTGCGCACACGGTTCGACGAGGTGTACGGCCAGTACCAGCGACTCCGGTCCGGGCTGGAGGAACTCCAGTCCAAACTGGCCGAGCTGCGGGTGACTGAACGCTCCGACGACGGTCAGGTCACGGCGGTGGTCGGGGCGCGCGGCGAGCTGATCACCGTCGAGGTGAGCCCCGCGGTGTTCCATGACCGCGACGCCCGAGCCCTGAGCCGCAAGATCACCGAAACGGTGCTGCGCGCGTCCGCGTCCGCGACCACCGCCACCCGCGAGCTGGTCGCCGGCTACCTGCCACCCGGCTCCCCGTCGGTCGAGTTCCTCCACACACACGACTTCGGCGCGCTGCTCGGTCGGGCCGACGCCGTGCTGTCCCGTGGTGACTGACCGGTGGCCGGGGGAGAGATCTGGCTGGATCCGGACCGGGCCCGTCGCGGTGGCGCGGACCTGAGCCTCGCCGGGAAGGCCGTGGCGGGGGCCCGCCGGGAGACCGGCGACCCGATCGCCGCGGCGAGTGCGCAACGGCCGTGGGGGCGAGACGACATCGGCGCCGCGTTCGACAAGCACTACCAGCGCTACGCCGAGACGCTGCTGCGCGCCTGGGAGCTTCTCGGTCGGTCGCTCGAAGGGATCGGGTCGGACGTGGTGCGGTCGGTCGCCGCCACTGTGGAGACGGACCTGAGCAACG
Organism: Micromonospora maritima; assembly: GCF_902825405.1. Taxonomy (GTDB): domain Bacteria; phylum Actinomycetota; class Actinomycetes; order Mycobacteriales; family Micromonosporaceae; genus Micromonospora; species Micromonospora maritima. Next base: position 7,957 of record NZ_CADEAU010000093.1, read on the forward strand.
CCCGTGACCTCGGAAACATCCCGCATCAGAGGCACGACCCGCACCGGCCCTGGCGCTGACCACCGGAGGATCCGCGCGTGAGCATGCTGCCCAGCCCGATCCCGCACCCGCTCGACTACTGCCCCTGGGACGTGCCCGGCTGGATCTACGAGGCGCTCGACTGGGTGGTTGGCGTCGAGTGGCCGGAGGGCGACGAGCGCGCCGTCTGGAACCTGGCCGACCAGTGGTACGGGGTCGCCGGCGTCCTGGCCGGGCCGCGCGACGACGCCACCACCGCCGCCGGCGAGGTGAAGAGCGGGTACGGCGGCGTCGGCCTGGTGGCGCAGGCGTTCGACTCGGCCTGGCACCGGGTGGCCGGGGGCGAGGACGCCCCACTGCACGTCCTGGTAGCAGCCACCGACGAGCTGGGGCGGCTGGTCGACTCCTGCGGCTGCGACATCGAGGGCGCGAAGCTGGAGGCCTGGATCGAGCTGGGAATCCTGGTCGTGGAGCTGCTGTCCCTCGCGGTCGTCACCGTCCTCACCGCGGGTGCCGCCTCACCCGCGGCCGGTGCCGCGATCACGGCCACCCGGATGGCCGTGCAGCAGATCTTCAAGCGACTGGTGGCCGATCTGGCCCGCAAGGCAGTGCGGGAAGGCCTGAAGGAGGCGGGTGAACGGGCCGCCAAGGAGGTCGCGAAGAGTGGCGCCAAGGGGCTCGCGCGGCGGGCGGTGCTCGGCGGTCTCGTGGAGGCCGGGCAGGAGGCGAGCACCAGTCTCGCGACCCAGGCCTACCAGAACTCCACAGGTCGCCGCGACGGTCTCGACCTGGCCGACGTCGGCACGTCGGGGCTCGGCGGCTTCGCCGGCGGCGCCGCCGCGCCCCTGGCCGGCCTCGGGCGGCACGCCACCGGGCGGTTCGCCGAGATCGGGGAGCGCTTCGGGCGGGAGATGGCCGGCGAGAGCCTCGCGGAGACCGCCGCCGGCCTCGTCACCGGCAACGGGCCGTCGCTGGAGGACCTGGCACGTGCCGCCGCCTCCGGGGCGACCGGCTCGGCCACCGGACAGGCCGACTCCGCGCTGCACCACCGGCTCGACGCGAAGCTGGGCGGGCTCGCGGCGCCACCCGTGGGCTTCGACGTGCCACCGCCGCCCGACCCGGTGGGGCTGGTGCCGAGCCAACGGGCACCCGAGCCGTCCTCGGCCGGTTGGGGCGGCGATCAACCGGTCGATCACACACGGACGAACCCCGACGGCGCGACGCCGTCCGTGCCCGACACCACGGCGTCTCCGACCCGGCCCGGGGCCGAAGCCGGGGTGGTCGTGTCGACGGATCCGACGCACCCGGCGTCGGACGCGACCGCGCTGCCGCCGGCCCATCCGGCCGACCACCCGCTGCGGGGCGTCCTGAGCACCGATCCGGCGCACCCGGCCGTCACGCCGAGCCCGACGCTCTCCTCCGTCACGGTGGAGGCGCCCATCGCCGCCACGCCGATGGCCGGTCCGGCCGACCTGCGGCCCGGCCCTGCTGGGGCGGCGGTCGACATGAATGGCCCCTCAGCCGCTACTCCCGTGCACGCGGCGATGGCGCCGACGACGCTGCCTCCGACGCCGGCAGACGCCGCACACGCAGCCGCGCCGTGGGCGCCGGACCGTCCGGCCCCGGGCAGCGGCGGGCAACCCGGCCCGCCGACGACCTCACCGGTTCACCCACAGGTCGGGCCGCATCCGGCCGTACCGGGTGCGGGGCAGGATCCCCGGCCGGCGCCGAATCCGCGCTTCCCGTTGCTGGAGACGCTGGCCCCTGCCAATTCCACGAACCCTCCGCCTGTCGTCTTCAACCCGCTCGACTCGCCCCCGCCCAGTCTGGAAACCCTGCGCGAACGCGCCGCACGCCTGGTTGCCGACCGGGAGGCCCTCGATCGGCGCCGCTATGGCGGTTACCTGCGGTCCCAGCGTGAGTGGTTCGAGGACCGCCGGCGCCGGACCCGGGCGGACTGGCTCCACGAACGTGCCGACTACCACGAGGAACGAGCCAGTGACTGGGCCGCCCAAGCCACGGCGCTACGCCGGGACGGCCGCACTCTGGCAGCCGAACGGTGGCATCGGGAAGCGCATGAAGCCGCACTGGAAGCGGCGGATCTACGGGACGAGGCGCGCAACGTCCTCGCCGGAAAAGTCGTGCCGGAGCGGGTGATGGTCGAGGACGACCTCGACTTCTACCGCATCAACGACGACGTCGCCGATCTGGCTCTCGGCGCGGTGGAGACGCCCGACCACTCCGCGCTCACCGGTAACCGTCATCCACCCCCGGTCGACCAGTCCCGCCCCTACGGCGTGCGCGGTGGCCTCCGGCCCCCGCTCGCCCTGCACCAGACGGACCTCGAACGGCAGATGCCGCGTAACCCGGACGGCAGCGTGGTGCGAACCGCCGACCCCCGGCGTGGGGGTTGGTTCCGTCTGGCGAACGACGGCGGGCCGAGCGCGGACGCCACGCGCGGCATCAACTGCCTCGACTGCACGCTCTCGTTCTACGACACCTGGGTGCACGGCCGGCCGCGTGTCGCCGCTCCGCGTACGTTCGACGGCTACCTGGCGGGAGACGTCCGCCGCCCGGTGGGCGGCGAAGTGGACGGTCCTCTGCGGGTCGAGGAGACGACCGGCGGACGCTTCCAGAACCTGACCGCGCCAGGACGGCCGGACGTCACCGGTGCGGCCCGGCGGACCCTGGTCGAGAGCGGCTACCGGGACCTGCACGCGCAGTTGGCGGCGGGTGGTCACGGTAGCTACGCGTTCCTCGTCACCAGCTTCGAGGGTGGGGGCTCGCACGCCTGGGTGGCGCTGAACCAGAACGGCACGGTGCTCTACCTGGACCCGCAGACGGGCGCGGTGGCCGACCAACCGCTCTACCGGCACGGCGGTACGCCGTTCGCCGGCAACGTGGTCGGCATCGACGCGCTGGTGCTCGCCCCGGACGGCCGCCCGATGCCGCTCGCCGGCCGGCCGCCCGGCATCTTCAACGTCCTGCCCGAGCCCTCGCCCCGTCCGGCGCCGCCGCCACCACCGGACCCACCGCCGTCCGACGGCGGGCACGCGCCCGACTTCAACCGGGTCCACCTGCTCGGCGAGTCCACCACCTTCCACCGACCGACCGGCACGTCGCCGCCCGGCAACGCGCCCCGGGCCCAGCCGGATCCGGCTGACATCTGGCGAGCACACCAGGAGGCACACGCGGCCCGCTTCGCCGCCGGGATCTACGTCCGGGACGCGCTGGCGACGAGCAGCAGCCTGCACGACGCGTTCGCGGTCGGGGTGACGCCGTTGGAGTTGGCCCAGCACGCCGACGGGCCGACGCTACGACGGCTGGTGCCCGGGCTGGAGGAGAGCGCGGCCGCCGACCTGAAGCGCCTGTTCGCGGAGCCGCGCGTCCAGCGGATGCTCGACCAGAGCTGGGAGGCGCCGCCGCGCCGGGAGGAATTGCTGGCCGAGACCCTGGTACGCCAGCTCGCGGAGCGCCCCGACCTGGTCCGGTTGATCCTGGCAACACCGGAACTCGCCAATTCCCTGACCGCCCGCCCGCTGACCCTGCATCACCTGGCGAGCCACCAGCAGGCGATCGACGTGCTGAGAGACGTGGTGGACGAGATCCGCGAACGGGGAGCCGACGTCGTCGCAGCGGAGGAACCCCCGGCCCCGACGCCGACTCCACTGACAGACGCGCAATTGGCGCTGAGTGGGTCCTTTGCTACCGACGGCTTGGAGGCGGTGCAGCCTGGTTTCGATCCTGCGCGACTCGGCGACGCGGCCTACCGGGAGCGGTATCTCGACCAGTTGTACGAGGAAGCTGTGGTGGCGCAGTTGGAGATCAATTCCCTGGGACGAGATCTGGCAGCGTCATGCGGCGGTGGCGCCGAGTATCACCCGCGCCCCAAGCCCAAGGACCGTGAACGGGCCGAGGACAAGATCCAGGGTTACGGCGGCGACGCGTCACAGCTGAAGGATCTCGCGGGCGGCTATGTCTCATTCGGCACCCTGGACGAACTCTATGGCGGACTGGCACGCCTGAGAAACGACGGGCAACTGGAGTTCGTGAAGTTCGAGGACCGCTTTCAGAGCCCACAGAACGGTGGGTACCGAGACGTCCAGATGTTCCTCCGTACCTCCAACGGGCACATCGCAGAGTTCCGGCTGCAACTGTCGCCACTCGACAGGGTGGCGACGTGGGAGCATTCCCTCTTCGAGGTGCGGCGTGACCTCAACGCGGTTGCTCGTCAGGAGGGACGTAGCGTGACGGTGACGGAGTCTGCCATTCGTCGAGGGGTGCTTCGACGCCAGCGTGAGATGTTCTGGGCGGCTCTGCAAACGGCGCTGCACAAGGGGAGTGAGTGATGGCTACGGTCGACGGCGTCGAACTTCCTGCATATTTCGAGCACTACGACACGCCTGTGAAGCTTGTGGCTACACCGGATGGTGGCTACGCCGCTTGGAAGCTGGACCGCTCGACCGGCGGCTGGCGGTCAGCGGAGGATCTGGTCGACGATGTGATCGGTGGCGTGGGTGGGGAGATCTACGTGCGTTCGGCTGGTGCCTTCGTCCAGCACGTCGAGCAGTTGCGGGGACGGTACCTGAGGGCTGAGGGGGAGATCCTCGCGCTCTACGAGACGGTCCAGGCGCTAGAGGCGCCCGCCATCGCAGAGAGGCGGCCGTTCACCGCGGAGGAAGCGGCGCTGATCAAGGGCATCAGGCGGCGAACTTTCGTGATGTTCGAGGAGCAACTCCAGCGGGCCGGCGACCCCGGCGCCGACCCGACCATCGCCGCAGCCGACTCCTGAGACATGAAGGAACACCACGGCGCCGAGGAGGAGCGGAGCCTGCTCGTCACCCACCTGCGGCACCAGCGCCTCACCCTGGAACTCGCCTGCGCCGGTCTCGCCCCGGACCAGCTCGCCCGCCGTTCGGTGCCACCGTCGACGATGTCGCTGCTCGGCCTGGTCCGGCACCTCGCCGAGCTGGAGCGGCACTGGTTCCGCCGTACGTTGGCCGGCAAGGACGTGGCGCGGATCTGGCCCACCGGCGACCCCGACGAGGCCTTCACCGGCGCCGTCGCCGAGCTGGCCGTGGTCGACGGGGCCTGGGTGGCGTGGCGGGCCGAGGTCGCGTTCGCCGAGCGGTACGCGGCCGGGGCGCCGGACCTGGAGGTCAAGGGCCACCGGGGTGACCGGATCGTCACCCTGCGGGAGGTGCTGGTGCACGCGATCGGGGAGTACGCCCGGCACAACGGGCACGCCGACCTGCTCCGTGAGCGGATCGACGGGCGTCGGGGCCGGTGACGGCGCGCAGGTCCTGGCGGACCGGGCCGGGCGCGGGGCGGTCGTGACGCTGCCCTACCGGCCGCCGGCGGACGAGGCGGAGGCGCTGCGCGTACAGGAGGAGTTGCGCTCCCGGGTGGACCTGGTCGGGCCCGGTCCGGTCGCGCCCGCGACGGTCGCCGGCCTGGACGTGGCGTACGCGACGAGCGGCGACCGCCTCGCGGCGGCCGTGACGGTCCTGGACGCGACGACCCTCGCCGTGGTGGACGAGGCGGTGTCCGTGGGACGGCCGGCGTTCCCGTACGTGCCGGGGTTGTTCGCCTTCCGCGAGATGCCGGCGTTGCTCGCGGCGCTGGACCGCCTCACCGTCCGCCCCGAGCTGCTGGTCTGCGACGGGCACGGGGTGGCGCACCCGCGCCGGTTCGGGCTGGCCTGCCATCTGGGCGTGGTGACCGGGTTGCCGGCGATCGGCGTCGGGAAGACGCCGCTGGTCGGCAACTGGACCGGGCCGGGGCCACGGCGGGGGGAGTGGTCGCCGCTGCGCGACGGCGGTGAGGTGGTCGGGCGGGTGCTGCGGACCCGGGACGGGACCAGGCCGGTCTTCGTCAGCGTCGGGCACCGGATGGGGTTGGACGACGCGGTGGAGCGGGTACTGGCCCTGACGCCCCGGTACCGCCTGCCGGAGACGACCCGGACGGCGGACCAGCTCTGCCGCCGAGCGCTCGCGGCGGGTGCCGACCGGGGCTGACCGTGGCGGCGTGTCGCGGCACACATGTCGAGCGCTCGATGGGCGGGTGCCCGGGTGGCCGGGTAGTAACCTCACCGGCGGATCCCGTCCGGGACGGAAACGGTGAGGTGGAGATGTCGGTGAGGCGGCACGCGGCGCGTTGGGCCACGGTCGGCGCGTTGCTGGGTGGTCTGGTGGCCGCCGCGGCTTCCCCGGCCCTGGCCGAGGGCGATCGGGTGGGGCTGCGCTCGGCGAGCAGCTTCACCGCCGGTGGGTCGCCGGGCGTGGTGGCGATCGAGGTGCGGAAGCGGACCGAGGGCTGCGTCCTGTTGCGTACCGCGCTGGGGTTGCGGGTCGAGGGCCTCCGCGCGGACCAGGTGCGGGTGGAGGTGGCGGTCGGTCGCCGGTGGACGCCGGTGCCGGTCTCCGGCGGCGGCGGCGCGGTCGCCACCGCTCAGGTGGCGGCGGTCGAACGGCCGCTGTGCAAGGGCAAGGGTGCCACGGTGCGCTACCGGGTGGCCTTCGGCGACGGCACTCTCGGTGGACGGCTGGAGCTGGCCGGTGAGGCGAGCGCGGCGAACGGCACGGTGCTCGGCCGGGCCGGCCGGTCGGCCCGGTTGGTGGGTGCGGAACCGACGCCGAGCCCGAGCCCCTCCCGCAAGCCCTCGCCGACGCCCACGCCCAGCGCGGCCGTGACCACGCCGGCCGAGGCGGCCGGCACCACGCCCGTCGTCGCCGCCGTCGACCCCGCCGCCGCGGCGGCCGACGACTCGTCCTTCGGAGGATCCATGATCATGTGGTTCGGCATCGGGCTGGTGCTCGTCGGCGTCGCGCTGATCGTCCTGCTGGTGCGGCGCAGCCGCGCGGACCGGCCGGACACCGCGCCGGTGGTCGACCATCCGCCGGTTCCGCTGCCGCGCAGCAGCACCACCTACCGCTCCGGGACGCCGGCGCCCACCCCCACGGTGTACGGCGGGGCCACGCCGCCCCGACCGGCCGGCAATGTGTACGGGTCGCCGGCCGCCCC
>NZ_CADEAU010000094.1 GCF_902825405.1 Micromonospora maritima
GCACCTTCAGCTCGGCGGCCGCCACCGCGTCGGCGAGCCCCATGTCCCCGGCCGGCCCGGGCAGGCCGGCCAGGAACAGCGCCTCGGCCTCGTCCCGGCTCAGCCCGGTGAGCCGGGTCCGGTAGCCGCCGAGCAGCCGGTAGCCGCCGGCCCGGCCCCGGTCGGCGTAGACCGGGACGCCGGCGGCGGAGAGCGCCAGCACGTCGCGGTAGACGGTGCGCTCGGACACCTCCAGCTCGCGGGCCAGCTCGGCGGCCGTCATCGTCTCCCGGGACTGGAGCAGCAGCACCAACGAGATGAGTCGCGACGCACGCACCCACCCATTGTGTAAGGAAGGGCCCCCTCTTAACGCATACGGATTGGAGGGGGCCCTTCCTAACACCCGGGCGGCGTGCGGCGGCGCACTAGGCTGTGCCGTCGTGAACGCCTCCCGTACCGTCGCGCCCGTAACCGGCGCGGCCACCCGCTTCCTCGGCGGCGCCGGCCTGCTGCTGCGCGGCTTCGGCATGTACGTCCGCAGCCCGAAACTGATGCTGCTCGGCGTGATCCCGGCGCTGATCTCCGGCGCGCTCTACCTGGCCCTGCTCGCCGCGCTGCTCTACTTCGTGGACGACCTGGCCGCCTGGCTCACCCCGTTCGCCGACGACTGGTCGTCGACCTGGCGCGGGCTGCTCCGGGTCGCCGCCGGCCTGGCCGTGGTCGGAGTGGCCGGGCTGGTCGGGGTGCTCACGTTCACCGCCGTCACGCTCGTCATCGGTGACCCGTTCTACGAGGCCATCTCCGAGCGGGTCGAGGACCGGCTCGGCGGCACCCCCGGCGCGGTGGACGTGCCGTTCTGGTCCTCGATGCGGCGCAGCGTCGCCGACTCGCTGCGCCTGGTGGCGCTGTCCGCGCTGATCGGCGTACCCCTGTTCGCGGCCGGTTTCGTTCCGGTGGTGGGACAGACGGTGGTCCCGGTGGTCGGTGCCGGAGTGGGTGGCTGGTTCCTGGCGCTGGAGCTGGTCGGCGCGCCGTTCCAGCGGCGCGGGATGCGGCTGCCGGACCGGCGGGTACGGCTGCGGGCCGACCGGCCGACCGCGCTCGGCTTCGGGGTGGCGGTCTTCCTGTGCTTCCTGATCCCCCTCGGCGCGGTGCTGGTCATGCCGGCCGCCGTCGCCGGGGCCGCGCTGCTGGCCCGCCGGTCGCTCGGCCAACACGTCGAGGAGCGGTGAGATGGACACGGTGCTGATCGAGGGGGACATCACCGCGCAGCGGGTCGACGCGATCGTCAACGCCGCCAACTCGTCCCTGCTGGGCGGCGGGGGAGTGGACGGCGCGATCCACCGGCGCGGCGGGCCGGCGATCCTGGCCGAGTGCCGGGCGCTGCGCGCCTCCCACTACGGGCGGGGGCTGCCCACCGGCCAGGCGGTCGCCACCACGGCCGGCGAGCTGCCGGCGCGCTGGGTGGTGCACACGGTCGGGCCGGTCTTCTCCCCGCGCGAGGACCGGTCGGCGCTGCTGCGCGACTGCTACGCCAACAGCCTGCGGATCGCCGACGAGCTGGGCGCGGCGCGGGTCGCGTTCCCGCTGATCTCGGCGGGGATCTACGGCTGGCCGGTCGAGGACGCGGTCGCCCAGGCGTTGACCGTGCTGCACGCGGCCACCCCGGCGCACGTCGTCGAGGCCCGGCTGGTGCTGTTCGGGCCGGACACGTACGCGACCGCGGTGCGGGTCGCCGCCGCGCTCAGCTGAGCGTGCGCCGGCACGACCACTGGCTGTCCACCGGCCGGTAGCCGAGCCGGGCGTTGATCGCCAGCATCGGCGCGTTCGCCTCGTCGTTCGAGGTGTACGCGGTCCGCACCCCGCGCGTCGCGGCGGTGTGCAGCGCGGCCTGCTTGGCCAGCCGGGCCAGCCCTCGCCCCCGGTACGCGGGCAGCGTGCCGGTGAAGTCCGACCACATCCGGTCGCCGTCCCGCTTCACCAGGCTGAGCGCGACCAGTTCGCCGTCCACCTCGGCGAGCGTGCTCGCCTCCCGGTCCAGCCCCGGGTTGTCCCAGCACTCGTGGCGCCACAGCTCGAAGTCCAGCGAGTCCGTGGGCACGTCCCCCGGCTCGTCCCGGGACGCCTCGGCGTCGACCCGGTGCACCTGGCGCGGGTCGAGCCCGGCGGCGGACACCAGCCGTACGCCCGGCGGCACCTGCGGCATCGGCGGGGCGGTGGTCAGGTCGAGCGCCGAGTAGCGCAGCTCCCGGCTGGGCGTGAAGCCGTGCCGCTGCGCGAACGGCAGCGACTCGGTACGCGCGTGGGTGAGCACCCGGGTGGACCCGAGCGTCCGCAGGTGGCCGAGCGCGGTGTCGAACAGCGTGGTGCCGGTGCCCCGGCGGCGGTGTTCCGGGTGCACGTGCAGCAGGGCGATCTCGCCCACGCCGGGCTTCGAGGTCTGCGTGTTGCGGTACGCCGACACCCAGCCCAGGACCTGCCCGTCCGCCTCGGCGACCCAGGCCGCCCAGTCCTCGCCCGGTGGTGGCTCGGCGATCATGCGGCGGGTCGACTCGACGCCACGCACCAGGTACGGGTAGACGAGCGCGCGCAACGCCACCACGGCGGGCGCGTCCTCGGCACGGGCAGGACGGATCTCGACATCAGTCATCCGGGCGACCCTAGCCACGCCTCGTCGAGGTCGCGACCGGTTTGTTAAGCGGGGCCCCCTCCTCTACCGGAGGCGTTAACAGGGGGCCCCTCCTTACGCGGAGTCGCGCAGGACCAGCTGGGTCGGCAGCACCAGCGCCTGCTCGACGTCCTCGCCCGCGGCGATCCGCAGCAGTTGCCGGGTCATCGACCGCCCCAGTTCCACTATCGGCTGCCGCACCGTGGTCAGCGGCGGCTCGGTGTACGCGGCCGTCTCGATGTCGTCGAACCCGATCACCGCCACGTCGTCGGGCACCCGCCGGCCGGCCTCGCGCAGGGCCCGCATGGCCGCGTGCGCCATCAGGTCGGAGGCGGCGAACACCGCGTCCAGCTCCGGGTCGGCGGCGAGCAGCTCGCGCATCGCCGCGGTGCCGGACTCCCGGGTGAAGTCGCCGTACGCGACCAGCTCGGGCAGCCCGGCCGCGGTGACCGTGGTCCGGTAGCCGATCAGGCGCTCGATGCCGGCCACCATGTCCTGCGGGCCGGCGATGGTGGCGACGCGCCGCCGGCCGGTGGTGATCAGGTGCTCCACCGCCGTGGCCACGCCGCCGGTGTGGTCGACGTCCACGTAGGGCACGTCACCGCCGTCGAGCGGCCGTCCGCCGCACACCACCGGGATGCCGAGCCGGGCCAGCCGGCCGGGCAGCGGGTCCTCGCCGTGCAGCGAGGCGAAGAGCACGCCGTCGACGTGCCGCCCGGTGGTGTACCGCTCGACCCGTTCGTGCCCGGCCGGCGAGCCGGCCAGCATCAGCACGAGCTGCTTGTCCGCCGCCTCCAACTCCTGCGCGGCGCCGCGGATGATGCCGGGGAAGACCTGGTCGTCGGAGAACACCCGGGTGGCCGCCTCGGGCATCACCAGCGCGATCGAGTCGGTGCGCTGGGTGACCAGGCTGCGGGCGGCGAGGTTCGGGACGTACCCGAGTTCCTCGACCGCCCGGCGCACCGCCTGCTGGATCGACTCGGCCACGGTGGTGGAGCCGTTCACCACCCGGGAGACCGTGGCCCGGGACACGCCGGCCCGCCGGGCCACCGCCTCCAGGGTCGGCCGCTGTGCCGTCGTCATCCCCGTTACCACCACCTCGTCACAGCCCGTTCCGGGCGATCACCTCCTGGTACCAGCGGGCGCTCTGCTTGGGCGTGCGCCGCTGGGTCAGGTAGTCGACGTGGACGATCCCGAAGCGCTTCCGGTAACCCTCGGCCCATTCGAAGTTGTCCAGCAACGACCATACGAGATAGCCGCGCAGGTCGACCCCGCGGGCGATGGCGTCGTGCGCCGCGCGCAGGTGCCCGTCGAGGTAGGCGGTCCGGTCGGCGTCTGCCACCCGGCCCTGCTCGTCGCGCGAGGAGTCGGGGAACGCGCCGCCGTTCTCGGTGATCATCAGCGGCAGCCCGGGGTGGTCGGCCGCGACCCGTTCCAGCAGCCGGGTCAGCCCGGCGGGCTCGATCGACCAGCCCATGTCGGTGAGCGACCCGGCGGCCGGCAGGAACTCGACCGCGCCGGCGGTGCCCGGGTACGCGTCGCTTCCGCCGCCGTCCGCCCGGCCGGCCACGTAGGTGGGCGCGTAGTAGTTCAGACCGAGCAGGTCCAGCGGCGCGGCGATCACCTTCTCGTCGCCGTCCCGGACGAAGTCGGGCGGGACGATCCGGCCCACGTGCGCCAGCACGTCCTCCGGGTAGCCGGCGCCGGTGAGCGGGTCCAGGAAGATCCGGTTGTGCAGGCCGTCGACCAGCCGGACCGCCTCGGCGTCCGCCGCGCTGTCGGCGTCCGCCGGCTGCACGTCGGCCAGGTTGAGCGTGATCCCGAGCGTCTCCGCGCCGGCCGCGCGCAGCGCCCGCGCGGCCAGGCCGTGGCCGAGCAGCAGATGGTGTACGGCCCGGAACGCGTCTCCGGCGTCCCGCCGCCCCGGGGCGTGCACCCCGTTGCCGTAGCCGAGGTAGGCCGAGCACCACGGCTCGTTGAGCGTGGTCCAGGTGCGGATCCGGTCGCCGAGCCGCTGGTGCACGGCGACCGCGTAGTCGGCAAAGTGCTCGGCGGTCTCCCGGACGGTCCAGCCGCCCCGGTCCTCCAGCCCCTGCGGCAGGTCCCAGTGGTAGAGCGTGACGATCGGGTCGATGCCGGCGTCCAGCAGGGTGTCGGTGAGCCGGTCGTAGAAGTCCAGGCCGCGCGGCTCGACCGGGCCGGTGCCGTCCGGCCGGACACGTGGCCAGGCGACCGAGAACCGGTACGCCCGCAGCCCCAGCTCGGCCATCAACGCGACGTCGTCGGCGTACCGGTGGTAGTGGTCGCAGGCCACGTCGCCGGTGTGGCCCTGGAACACCGCCCCCGGCGTACGGCTGAAGGTGTCCCAGACGGACGGGCCGCGACCGTCCTCGCGGGCGGCGCCCTCGATCTGGTACGCGGCGGTGGCCGCCCCCCAGACGAAGCCCTCCGGGAATCGCACGTCGCTCATGCCTTCACCGCACCTTCCATGATGCCGCCGATGATCTGGCGGCCGAAGACGACGAACACCAGCAGCAGCGGTAGCGTGGCGATGGCTGTGCCGGTGAACACCTGCGACATGTCCTGGTAGTAGCCGTCGGAGAGGGCCCGCAGCGACAGCTGCACGGTCGGGTTCTCCGGGTCGTTGAGCACCGCGTACGGCCAGAGGAAGTCGTTCCAGGTGGTCATGAACGTGAGCAGGCCGAGCACGGCGGCGGCCGGACGCAGCGCGGGCAGCACCACGTTCCAGTAGATCCGCGCGGTGTTGCAGCCGTCCATCCGGGCCGCCTCGATCAGCTCGGTGCTGACCGCCTGGCCGGCGTACTGGCGCATCATGAACACGCCGAAGCCGGTGACCAGCGCCGGCACGATCACGGCGGGCAGCCGGTCGTTCCAGTTGAGCTTCGTCATCAGCAGGTAGAGCGGGATGACGCCGAGCTGGGTGGGGACCATCATGGTGGCGATGATCGCCAGCAGCAGCGCGTTGCGGCCCCGGAAGCGCAGCTTGGCGAACGCGAACCCGGCCAGGGTGGAGAAGAAGACCACCGAGACGGTCACCGTGACGGCCACGATGGTCGAGTTGATCAGGCCGGTGAGGAAGTAGGCGTCGGTGTTGTCGAACAGCCGGGCGATGTTGGCGCCGAGGTTGCCGCCGGGGGTGAGCGGGGGCGGCACCTGCCCCATCGCGTCGCTGGTGCGGCTGGCCACCACGAACATCCAGTAGATCGGGAAGATGGACAGCAGCGCGGAGAGGGTCAGCGCCAGGTAGGTGAGTCGGCTGGCCGACCAGAGGCGGTTCATCGGGAGACCTCCTTGCGGGAGCCGCCGCCGAGCCGGCGCAGGAGCAGGACGTTTATCGCCGCGACGATCGCGATCAGCGCGAAGAGCAGCCAGGCGATGGCCGAGCCGTAGCCGAAGTTGTAGTGCGGGGCGAAGGCGTTCTCGAACATGTACATGGTCACCGTCTGCGACTCGCGCAGCGGCCCGCCGCGGATCGCGTTGGTGCCGGAGTTGAACATCCGGGGCTCGGTGAAGAGCTGGAGGCCGCCGATGGTGGAGATGATGACCGCGAAGACGATCGTCGGCTTGAGCAGCGGCACGGTGATGGACCAGAACTGCCGGGCCCGGCCGGCGCCGTCGATCGACGCCGACTCGTACAGGTCGCGCGGGATGGCCTGCATGGCGGCCAGGAAGATCAGCGCGTTGTAGCCGGTCCACCGCCAGTCGACCATGGTGGAGATGGCGACCCAGGCGGCGAACCTGTTCGCCTTCCAGTCGATCGCGCTCACCCCGACGTGGTCGAGCATCCAGTTGATCATGCCGAAGTCGCGACCGAACAGCACCGCGAAGACGATCGCCACCGCGGCGGTCGAGGTGACGTTCGGGACCAGCACCGCCATCCGCCAGGTGGTGCGGGCGCGCAGCTGCCGATTGAGCAGGTTGGCCAGCCAGAGCGCGGCCAGCAGCTGCGGGACGGTGGAGATGACGAAGATGCCGAGCGTGTTGACCACCGAGTGCCAGAAGTCCGGGTCGGCGAGCAGCTGGCTGTAGTTGTCGAACCCGATGAACGGGTGCTCGGCGCCGAGCAGGTCCCAGTCGTGCAGCGAGACCCAGAACGTGTACGCCAGCGGGTAGGCCCCGAAGACGCCGAAGAGCAGGAAGAACGGGGCGATGTACAGGTACGGCGAGTACTTCGTGTCGAACCGGCTGAGCCGGGCGCCCCGGACGGGACGGCTGTGTCGGGGTGCCGGTGCGACCGGCGGGCGGGCGTCGAGCTGGACGGCCATGACCCGGGATTCCTTTCCGCCGTGCGGGCGGCACCCGTCACCGGGACCGCCCGCACGCGCTGCTCGGGTTACTTGGCGGCGGCCTTCTCGGCGTTGGCGACCGCGTCGGTCCAGCCCTGCTGCGGGGAGCGCTTGCCCAGCTCCACGGTGCGCACGGCGTTCTCCACCTCGGTGCGGACGGCCTGGTTCTTCGGGCCCATGTAGACCGGCTTCAGGCTCTTGGCGCCCTCGGCGAAGATCCTGCCGACCGGGGCCTCGGAGAAGTAGGCGTTCTTCGAGTCGAGGATCGCCGGGTCGGCCAGCGCCTGCGGCGACGAGGGCAGCGGGCCCTTGAGCTTGAACGCGCCGATCTGACCCTTGGCGCTGGTCAGGAACTTGGCCAGCTCGATCGCCTCGGCCTGGTGCTTGCTCTGCTTCGGCACGGCGAGGAACGAGCCGCCCCAGTTGCCGCCGTTGCCGGGGATCTGGGCGATGTCCCACTTGCCCTTGGCGGCCGGGCCGGCGTTGCCCTCGATCACCCCGGTCATCCACGCCGGGCAGGCGATGGTGGCGAACTTCGACTGCTTGAACGCGGAGACCCACTCCTCCGACCAGGAGCCGTACTTGCCGGAGAGGCCGGAGTCGATGATGTCCATCGTGGTGTCGTACGCCTGCTTCACCGCCGGGTTGCTGCCCACGACCAGGTTGTTGCCGGTGTCGTAGTAGCTGTAGCCGGTGGTGTTGCCGGCGTTCTGGAGCAGGATGGTGTTGAACGTGTTCGTCGCGGCGTCGAGGAACGCGGCGCCTGTCTTCTTCGCGGTGAACTGCTCGCCGACCCTGATGTAGTCCTGCCAGGTGGGCCAGAGCTTGGACACGGCCTCCCGGTCGGTGGGCAGCCCGGCCTTGGCGAACAGGTCCTTGCGGTAGCACATGGCCATGCCGCCGACGTCGGTGCCGAGGCCGATGAGCTGCTTGCCGTCGGCGGTGAGGCCCTGGTTCCACTTCCAGTCGAGGAAGTTGCCCTTCAGTTCGCCCGCGCCGTGGTCGAGCAGGTTGACGAAGTTCTGCGGGTTGGCCTTGTACTCGACCAGCAGCCCCTCCTCGATGGCCACGATGTCACCGGCGCCCTTGCCCGCGGCGAGCCACTGGGTGAGCTTCGGCGAGTACTCGTCGAGGTTGCTGCCGGTGCCCCGCTCGACGATCTTCACGTCGGGGTGGCTGGCCATGTACTCCTGGTAGAGATCCGCGTAGCCGAGCTGGCCGAAGGTGTCGACGGTGAGGGTGATGGGCCCGTCGGAGGCGGCCTCGTCGCCGCCGCCGCAGGCGGTGGTGCCGAGCAGAGCGGTGGCGGCGACCAGGGCCACCGCCGCCAGTCGACGGCGCGTGAAGGTGAGCATGCTGTCCTGACCTCTCGGGGTCGTAACGGGTGGTGGAAGGCGGTTCCGGTACTCAGAGAGCGCTCTCACGACAGCGTGGTGGGTGGCTCCGTTCCTGTCAAGAGAGCGCTCTCTGAGCGCCCGAAAAAAGCGGAGAGGGGCGATGACCGCCCCTCTCCGCCCGTATCAGGTGCGGTGTCAGCCCACCCGCAGGCCGTCCAGCAGCCCGCGGTCCCCGGCCACCCCCAACGTGTCGAAGCCGATCCGGCCCATCAGCGCCAGCAGCAGATCGCTGGCGGTGCCGGTGACCTGGGCCCGGGCCCGGTGGTCGTCGTGGTCCAGGATCGTCGCGGTGTCCAGCAGCGCGATCCCCTCGCCGCGCAGCCGCAGGTACCACTCCTGCGCGGCGTCCGTCGCGGTCAGCTGCACCACGCCGTGCCACTGCCCCGGTCGGGTCCGCCGGCCCGCCGGCAGCCAGGTGTCGAGCACCTCGCTCACCCCGTCGGCGGCGAGCTTGGCCTCGATCGGCTCACCAGCGGCGATGGCCAGCTGGGCGTCCCAGCGGTGCACCGCCGTCTCGTGCGCCATCCGGCGCGGCCAGAAACCGGCCTTCTTCGGCTGGGGAGCGAAGTTCCAGGCCGGCGCCTCCGGGTCCAGCGCGTCGAAGAGCGCGTTCAAGCGCTCGTACTCCTGGGCGTACCACTGGGCCGGGGTGAGCCCGGCCGGCGGCTCCGGGTCGTGCCGCTCCGGACGGCTGGTGGAACCGGCGCTCAGCACCGTCCCCGCCCAGACGTAGGTGCGGGTCAGATGGTGGGCGAGGTCGGTGACCGTCCAGCCGGGACAGGACAGCACCGGTGTCTCCGGAGGCGCCTCCGCCACCGCCGCGGCGAAGGCCGGACCCTCCGTCCGCAGCGCGCCGATCCAGAAGTCCTTCGTGTGGTGCAGTCTGCTCATCGCCATCCTCCCGGGGGTGACCGGGCCACCAGTGGGTGCCGCGGCTACCCCTCAGCCTAGGGTGAAAGGCGTGTCAGACGTCTACGCCGAACCGACGACCGCCGCCGGCCCGACCGGGCCGGCCTCCCTGGCGCGGTACACCACGCTCCGCCTCGGCGGCCCGGCCGGCCGGCTGGAGGTCGCCACCGACGCCGACGAGATCGTCCGGAAGGTACGCGCGGCCGAGGCCCGCGAGGAGGCCGTGCTGGTGCTCGCCGGCGGCAGCAACGTGGTGATCGGCGACCAGGGCTTCCCCGGCACCGTCGTGCTCGTCCGCTCACGCGGGTTCCAGGTCGTCGCCGAGGAGGGTGACACCGTGACGGTACGTGTCGCCGCCGGCGAACCCTGGGACGACCTGGTCGCGGCCACCGTCGAACGCGGCTGGTCGGGCCTGGAGTGCCTCTCCGGCATCCCCGGATCGGCAGGCGCGACGCCGATCCAGAACGTCGGCGCGTACGGCCAGGAGGTGGCCGAGACGATCGTCGCGGTCGAGGCGTACGACCGCACGCACCACGAGGTCGTGCGGATCGCGGCGGCGGACTGCGGGTTCGCCTACCGGGGCAGCGTCTTCAAGTACAGCGACCGCTGGGTGGTGCTCTCGGTCGACTTCCGGCTCACCCGCTCGCCGCTCTCCGGGCCGGTCCGCTACGCCGAGCTGGCCCGCGCGCTCGGCGTCGAGGTGGGCGACCGGGTGCCGCTGGCCGACGCCCGGTCCACCGTGCGCCGCCTGCGGGCCGGCAAGGGCATGGTGCTCGACGCGGACGACCCCGACACCTGGTCGGTCGGCTCGTTCTTCACCAACCCGGTGCTGGAACGCGAGGCGTACGAGCTGCTCCGGGAGCGCGCCGCCGACCTCGGCGAGCCGCCGCACTGGCCGGGCGCCGGCGACGTGGTGAAGGTCAGTGCCGCCTGGCTCATCGACAAGGCCGGCTTCGGCAAGGGATACGCCGGCCCGGAGGGCGTCGCCATCTCCCGCAAGCACACGCTGGCGCTGACGAACCGGTCCGGGGTGGCCAGCACCGCCGCCCTGGTGGCCCTGGCCCGCGAGATCCGCGACGGCGTGCACGCCCGTTTCGGCGTGCCCCTGCACCCGGAGCCCGTCCTGATCAACTGCACCATCTGACCGCCCGGCGTCCACTGGCCCGGCATCCCGCTTCGGTCCTGGCTCGCTTCGGTCCGGCTGCCTCTGGCGTCTGGCCGGCCTTGCGGCCGCGGGCTGCCCCGGTCCGTCTTGACTGCTCTGCCCAGCTTTGTCCCGGCTGGCGTGTTCGAAGAACGGATCCCCGCCCTACGTCCGCGATCCGCGCCCAACGTAGACCTTGCTGATCTGTCGTCAGACCGGAGCGGCAAGTGCGGATATCCCGCAGGTTCTCCCGGATCGAGAGAAGAGCGTCCCGCATTCCAGGACCCAGGAAGATCTTGGTAAGGAGTGGCCCCTATAGGGGCCTTTTGGTACCAAGATCTCGCTGAGCGCTGGCGCGATCATGGAGTCGTGGACCCCGCCAATCGGGTCAAAGGTTCAAATCGGGGGCAGTAAGTGCAAGATCGACGGGGAGGGCGGTCAGGAGGGGGCGACGGCCGGCCAGGGGAGGGTGAGGTAGCCGTGGCGCCAGGACCGGGGGGTGTCCTGGATCGGCCAGCCCGACTCCTTCAGCGTCGCCACGGCGTGCAGCCAGCGCTGCCGAGGGCCGAAGGGGGCGTAGCCGGCGGCGGAACGCCAGGCGTGCTCCAGCGCACCGATCAGGTCGTGGATGCGCTCACCGGGCACGTTGCGGTGGATCAACGCCTTCGGCAGCCGCTCGGCCAGCGTCGCCGGGCTCTCCAGCGTGGTCAGCTTCGCGGCCAGGGTGAGTGTGCGCGGTCCGGCCGCGTCCAGCAGCACCCAGGCGCCGAGCCGGCCCAATTCGTCGCAGGTGCCCTCGACCAGCAGCCCGCCGGGCGCCAGCCGCCCGGTGACCGTCCGCCAGGCGTCCGCGACCTCGCTCTCGTCGTACTGGCGCAGCACGTTGAAGGCGCGTACCAACGCCGGGCGCAGCCCGGCCAGCTCGAAGCCGCCCCGGGCGAACGTGAGCCGGGGCGGGTCCGCGGCCGGTTCGGCGGCGGCCACGCGTACCGGATCGATCTCCAGCCCGACCACCCGCACGTCCGTGCGGACCCGGG
The DNA here is from genome assembly GCF_902825405.1 of Micromonospora maritima. Taxonomy (GTDB): domain Bacteria; phylum Actinomycetota; class Actinomycetes; order Mycobacteriales; family Micromonosporaceae; genus Micromonospora; species Micromonospora maritima. The sequence continues at coordinate 11,442 of NZ_CADEAU010000094.1, forward strand.
TGGCGAGCCGGGCCCGCAGTTCGAGCGGGGTGACCGGGGTCGCGCCGTAGCCCAGGTCCACCACGAGCGGGTCGGCGGCGGCGCGCAGCGCGTCGCCGCAGGTCTCGACGATCCAGTTGTCGACCCGTCGGAGCCGGTTCGGATTCGTCGTCCCCCGGGTGACGACCCCGAGCGGTCGGCGCGGCTCCACGGTCAGGACGTCCGGTGCACCTTGTGCTGGGCTGCCTGGGCCAGCGGGCGGACCACGAGCTGGTCGATGTTGACGTGGTGCGGCCGGGTGGCGCACCAGGCGACGCAGTCGGCCACGTCGTCGGCGACCAGCGGCTCGGCGACGCCGGCGTAGACCGCCTCGGCGCGGTCCGCGTCCCCGCCGAACCGGACCAGGCCGAACTCCTCGGTCCGCACCATGCCCGGGTCGATCTCGATCACCCGGACCGGCCGGCCGCACAGCTCCAGCCGGAGCGTGCCGGCGATGGCGGTCTGCGCGTGCTTCGCGGCTGTGTAGCCGCCGCCACCCTCGTAGACGACGTGCCCGGCGGTGGAGCTGACGATCACCACGGTGCCGGCGCCGGACCGCTCCAGCGCGGGCAGCAGCGCCTTGGTGACCCGCAGCGTGCCGAGCACGTTGACGTCGTACATCCACTGCCAGTCGCCCACGTCGGCGGTCTCCACCGGGTCCAGGCCGCGCGCGCCGCCGGCGTTGTTCACCAGCAGGGTGACCGGTCCGGGTGCGGCGTCGGCCGCGGCGGCCAGGTCGGCGACGGACCCGTCCGACGTCACGTCGCACGCCACCGCTGTGGCGGCGCCGCCGGCCGCCTCGATCTCGGCGACCAGCGCGGCCAGCCGGTCGGTACGCCGCGCGGCGGCGAGCACGTGGAAACCCTCGGCGGCCAGGCGGCGGGCGGTGGCCGCCCCGATCCCGCTGGACGCTCCGGTGACGATGGCGACTGAGGTCATCCGGTCATTCTCTCCCGCCGCGCCGGCCCGCACCGCGATGAGGTCCGTCACGCTCGGGACCCGCGGCAGGCATTTCCGTACCCCGATGGGGAAGATGACATCCGGCGTACGGGTTGACCGAGAAGCGCCGGTCGTGCGGGACGGCATCAACCGTGACAGAGGGAGCGGACGTGGCGGAGTTGCACACCGGTGTCGGTCGTCAGCGAGGTGCCCTGCCGTGGCCCCGGCCGCGCCGCATCGCCACCCTCTCGGTGCACACCTCGCCGCTGCACCAGCCGGGCACGGGCGACGCGGGCGGGATGAACGTCTACATCCTGGAGGTCGCCCGGCGGCTGGCCGAGGCCGACGTCGAGGTCGAGATCTTCACCCGGGCCACCTCCGGCGACCTGCCCCCGGTGGTGGAGATGGCGCCCGGGGTGACCGTCCGGCACGTCACCGCCGGCCCGCTGGAGGGGTTGACCAAGGAGGAACTGCCCGGTCAGCTCTGCGCGTTCACCGCCGGTGTGCTGCGGGCCGAGGCGGCCCGCCCGCCGGGCCACTACGACCTGATCCACTCGCACTACTGGCTCTCCGGCCAGGTCGGTTGGCTGGCCAAGGAGCGCTGGGGCGTGCCGCTGGTGCACACCGCGCACACCCTGGCCAAGGTCAAGAACGCCCGGCTCGCCGCCGGCGACCGGCCGGAGCCGAAGGCCCGCGTCATCGGCGAGGAGCAGGTGGTCGCCGAGGCCGACCGGCTGGTCGCCAACACCCGGGTGGAGGCCCGTGACCTGCTCGACCGGTACGCGGCCGAACCGGGCCGGGTGGCCGTGGTCGAGCCGGGCGTCGACCTGGAGAGGTTCCGCCCCGCCGCCGGTGACCGGGACGTCGCGGCCCGGGCCGCCCGCCGCCGCCTCGGCCTGCCGACCGACGGCTACGTGGTGGCGTTCGTCGGCCGGATCCAGCCGCTCAAGGCACCGGACGTGCTGGTCCGCGCGGTGGCCGCACTGCGCGAGCGGGAGCCCGCGCTGGCCGACGAGGTCACCGTGGTGATCTGCGGCGGCCCGAGCGGCAGCGGCCTGGACCGGCCGACCGCCCTGATGGAGCTGGCGCACTCGCTGGGTGTCGCCGACCGGGTGCGTTTCCTCCCGCCGCAGACCGGCGACCGCCTGCCCGACCTCTACCGCGCCGCCGACCTGGTCGCCGTGCCGTCGCACAACGAGTCCTTCGGGCTGGTCGCGCTGGAGGCCCAGGCGTGCGGCACACCGGTGCTGGCCGCCGCCGTGGGTGGGCTGGTCACCGCCGTACGCGACGGGGTCAGCGGCACGCTGATCGACGGGCACGACCCGGTCGACTGGGCGCGGGCGCTGGCCCGCCTCCTGCCGGACCGGCTGCGCCGCGGCGCGCTGGCCCGGGGTGCCGAGCGGCATGCCCGCGCCTTCTCCTGGCAGCGGACCGTCTCCGGGTTGCTCGCGGTCTACGGGGAGGCGATCACCGAGCACCGGGCCCGGCTGGCCGGCCGCCTCGGTGACCCGGCCCTCACCTGCTCCTGGTGACCGCTCGCCGTCGGGCGGGCGGGGCCGGGCGACCGTAGAGTGGGTGCGATGAGCCGCAGGAGTGAGGTCGCCGCGCTGATCGAGGCCGTCTGTGCCGAGCGTGAGCTGGAGTGGGAGTCCACCGGCGAGGCGTCGTACGCGGTGACCCTGCCGGGGACGCACAAGCTCAAGACGATCTGCAACCTGATCGTCGGTGAGCACGCGCTGCGGATCGAGGCGTTCGTGATGCGCCAGCCCGACGAGCGGCGCGAGGAGCTGTGGGCCTGGTTGTTGCAGCGCAACGCGCGGATGTACGGCGTCTCGTTCTCCATCGACGCGGTCGGCGACGTCTACCTGACCGGCCGGGTCAACCTGGCCGGGCTGGACGCGGACGAGTTGGACCGGCTCTTCGGCTCCGTGCTGACCTACGCCGACGAGTCGTTCGACAGCATGCTGGAGATCGGGTTCGGCACCGCCATCCGGCGGGAGTGGGAGTGGCGGGTCAAGCGCGGCGAGTCGACCGCCAACCTGGCCGCGTTCGCCCACCTCTTCGAGCCCTCGACGCCGGCCGGCTCGGCCGCCGGAGGTTCGGAGTCCTCCTGAGGGGTATGCCGCACCGCGCGGTGCGGAGTGTGTGTGGGGACCCACCGCGAGCCGAGGACGGACTGTCGAGGAGCGTGTCCCATGGCTCAGCGCAACAGCTCAGGTCGCGGCACGACTGCGACCCGGACCAAGCGGCAAACCGGTAACCAGACGCCGAACACCCCGAGGGTGTCGGAGTCCGACATCTCCCGGATGAAGGTCGACGACATCCGGAGCCAGCTCCGTCGGCGTGGGGTCTCCGGGACCTCCGCGCTGCGCAAGCCGGAGTTGGTGAAGACGCTGGCCCGGACCATGCGGTCGGAGGGTCGCGGCGGCGCCGCCCGGCGGAGCACCGGCCCGGCCGGTCGCCCGGCGGCGAAGAAGACCACGGCGGCGAAGAAGACCGCCGCGGCGAAGAAGACCACGTCGGCCCGCCGGAAGGCGACCTCGCCGGCCAAGGCCGCTCCGGCCGCCCGCGCCACCGGT
>NZ_CADEAU010000095.1 GCF_902825405.1 Micromonospora maritima
GGCGGTCGGCGGTGGCGCCGGGGCGGCCGGGTGAGGCGGGGTCGGCTGGCCGGGGGGCGGCCGGGGCGTTGCGCTCTGGGCGGATTCGGCGTCGGTGGGCTGCGCGGTGCTTCCGCGCGCCGGATAGGGTCGTGGGTATGACGCACCAGGTGCACGCCTTCGAGCCGCCGGAGCGGTTCGTCGCCGGGACGGTCGGCCCGCCGGGGGAGCGTACGTTCTTCCTCCAGGCGCGGGGCGGCGGCCGGCTGGTCAGCGTCGCGCTGGAGAAGGTCCAGGTGTCGCTGCTCGCCGAGAAGCTCGAAGAACTGCTCTCCGAGGCGCAACGCCGGTTCGGCGTGGAGCTTCCGGAGGCGGCCCCGCCGGTGGGGGGCGACAACGAGCCGTTGGACACCCCGGTCGACGAGGAGTTCCGGGTCGGCACGCTGGGGCTGGCCTTCGACGTCGACACCGCCACCGTGGTGATCGAGGCGATCGCCGTCGGTGAGGCGGAGGCCGAGGTCGAGCTGGGCGACGCCGACGACGACGTCGACGAGGAGCCGGACGAGCCGGACGACGACCTCGACCGGCTCCGGGTGCGGCTGACCCCCGAGGCGACCCGCGAGTTCATCGAGCGCGCCAAGCGGGTGGTCAACGCCGGCCGGCCGCCCTGCCCGCTCTGCGGTCAGCCGCTCGACCCGGCCGGTCACCTCTGCCCCCGGCACAACGGTTATCACCGGTGACCTCGTCGGAACTTCAGCCCCGACAGGACGGCGCCGAGGCGTTGCGGTTGCTCGCCGACGGTGAGCTGACCCTGGAGGGGCGGTTGGTCGACGCCTCGAACGCCACGCTGCGCGGTGTCATCGCCCTCGGCGACGTCACCGCCCACTGCGTCTACAAGCCGGTACGCGGTGAGCGCCCGCTGTGGGACTTCCCGGACGGCACGCTCGCCGGCCGGGAGGTGGCCGCCTACCTGGTCTCCCGCGCCAGCGGATGGGACCTGGTGCCGCCGACCGTGCTGCGCGACGGCCCCTTCGGGCCCGGCTCCTGCCAGCTCTGGATCGACGAGCCGTCCGACGCCGAGCCGCTCGTCGGGTTCGTCCCGGCCGAGTCGGTGCCGCCGCGCTGGTTCCCGGTGGCCGCGGCCCGTGACGACGACGGTGCGCCGTACGCGCTGGCGCACGCCGACGATCCCCGCCTGGCCCGGCTGGCCGTCCTCGACGCGGTGATCAACAACGCCGACCGCAAGGGCGGTCACGTGCTCGTGGGTGCGGACGACCGGATCTACGGCGTCGACCACGGCGTGACCTTTCACGCGGAGGACAAGCTGCGCACGGTGCTCTGGGGCTGGGCCGGCCGCCGACTCCCGCCGGACGCGCTCGAGATGCTCGCCGGCCTCGCCGGTCACCTCGGTGGCGCGCTCGGCGAGGAACTGTCCGCGCACCTCACCATCGGTGAGCTGGCGGCGCTCGCCGACCGGGTGGAGCGGCTGCGGGACACCGGCCGCTTCCCGCTGCCGCCGGAGGAGTGGCCGGCCATGCCCTGGCCGCCGATGTGAGTCGCTGTCGCGTTGATCACCTGTGGGGTGGCACCCGAGCGCCTGACGGATCGTTAGGCTGGCGGTCATGGAGTCTTGGGCGGGACACGAGGTGCCACGGCTGCCGGGTGAGGGCGCACCACTGAGGTTGTACGACTCGGCCCGGCAGGGCCCGCAGCTCAGCGAGCCCGACGGCGACGCCTCGATGTACGTGTGCGGCATCACCCCGTACGACGCCACCCACCTCGGACACGCCGCCACCATGATCACGTTCGACCTGGTGCAGCGGATGTGGCGCGACGCCGGCCGGACGGTGCGTTACGTGCAGAACGTCACCGACATCGACGACCCGCTGCTGGAGCGGGCCGAGCGCGACGGCGAGGACTGGAAGGTCCTGGCCATGCGGGAGACCGCGCTGTTCCGTGAGGACATGGAGGCGTTGCGGATCATTCCGCCGGCGCACTACGTGGGCGCGGTCGAGTCGATCCCGGACATCGCGGAGAAGGTGCTCGTGCTGCTCAAGGACGGCGCGGCATACCGGCTCGACGACGGCACCGGCGACGTCTACTTCGACATCTCCGCAGCCCCGGCGTTCGGCTACGAGTCGAACCTGTCCCGCGAGCAGATGCTGGAGATCTTCCCGGAGCGCGGCGGTGACCCCGACCGCGCCGGCAAGCGGGACCCGCTCGACCCGCTGCTGTGGCGCGGCGCCCGCGAGGGCGAGCCGTCCTGGCCCGGCGGCGACCTGGGCGCCGGCCGCCCCGGCTGGCACATCGAGTGCGCGGTCATCGCGCTGAACCTGCTCGGCGACCGGATCGACGTGCAGGGCGGCGGCAACGACCTGATCTTCCCGCACCACGAGTGTTCCGCGGCGCACGCGGAGCGGCTCACCGGTGAGGCGCCGTTCGCCGACCACTACGTGCACGCCGGCATGATCGGCCTGGACGGCGAGAAGATGTCGAAGTCCAAGGGCAACCTGGTCTTCGTGTCCCGGCTGCGGGCCGACCGGGTCGACCCGATGGCGGTGCGCCTGGCGCTGATCAGCGGCCACTACCGCAGTGACCGCTCCTGGACCGACGAGCTGCTCGTCGAGGCGCAGCAGCGGCTGGACCGCTGGCGGCGGGCCGCCGCCGCGCCGGCCGGGCCGTCGGGGTCGGCGTTGCTGGCCGAGGTACGCGAGCGCCTGGCCGACGACCTGGACACGCCGGGCGCCCTGGCGGCGGCCGACCGCTGGGCCGAAGGCGCCCTGAACGGCGTGACCGAGGACGAGACCGCTCCTGCCCTCTTCCGCGACACGGTCGACGCCCTGCTCGGCGTCCGCCTGTAAGGAAGGGCCCCTTCTTAACGCCTGCGGTAGAGGCAGGGCCCCTTCTTAACACCAGCTGATGGAGCGCGGCCCCCTCCCTGTCGCGCAGGCGGGCCAACGGCTGTCGGGGCGGGTACCGGCGTCGCGTACCTCCGGGGCGGGTGGTGGCGGCGCGGCTGCCGCCAGATGCCGCGGCGGATCAGCCCAGGACGAAGCCGGGGTCCGGGTCCTGCTCGGGCGCGGGGGCGGGGATCTTGTACTCCTCGGTGAGCGTGGTCATGGGGCCGGGCCAGGTGGCCTGGGCGACCTCGATCGGCTTGTGCCGCTCGTCGAAGGCGACGTGCAGCAGGTGCAGCACCGGGGTGTCCGGGCGGATCTGGAGGATCTCCGCCTCCTCCCGGCTCGGCTGGCGGGCGCTGATGGTGTCCGTGGCGGTGACGTAGCGGCGGCCGGTGGCCTCCTCCGCCTCCTGGTAGAGCGGCCGGCCGAACGCCTCGGCGCGCTCCAGTGACGTGCCGGCGGTGTCGGCGGGCAGGAACCACGACGCGCCGACCTCGACCGGGGAGTCGTCGGTGCGTACCAGGTGCCGCCGACAGAGCAGCTCGGTGCCGTCGGCGACGCCGAACGCGTCGGCCACCTCCGCCGGGGCGGGGGAGCGGCCGACCGAGACCAGCTGTTGGCGGTACCGGGCGGCCAGATCCGTGTGGTAGCCGCGGAAGCCGCCGTACCGGCCCCGGGCCAGGCGGTTGAGGCGGCGGCGGGTGCCGCGCACATACGTACCGGAGCCGGGTTTGGTGATCAGGACGCCCTCGACCCGCAGCTGGTCGACGGCGCGCTGCACGGTCTGCTTGGCCACACCGAACATCTCGGCGATGGCCGGGATGGACGGCAGCCGCTCGCCCGGCCCCCAGTCGCCGCGGCGCACCTGGGCCTTGAGCTGCGCGGCGATCTGCCGGTGCGGGAACTCGGCCGCGCCCGGGTTGATCTGCATGCAGGCCTCCTCAGAACAGCTAGGTTCCTAGGATGCCGTAGGAGACGTGACAGCGCCACCGTTGACACGAAGAAGCCGGGCCCACAAGGGACCCGGCCTTCGTGGACCGAACTACCAGGAGCCGGCGGTGGGGCCGGCGGAACCGCCGCGGCGGCGCAGGTACTTCTCGAACTCCTGGGCGATCTCGTCCCCGGTCAACGGGGTGATGCCGGCGTCGCCGACGCGTTCCTCCAGCTCCCGCACGTACTCACCGAGTTCGGCGTCCTGCTCGGCGGCGCTGCGCACCCGCTGCTCCCACTCGGCGGCCTCCTCGGCCAGGTCGGCCATCGGCACCGGCAGGTCGAGCACCTCCTCGACCCGGTGCAGCAGCGCCAGCGTCGCCTTGGGGCAGGGCGGGTTGTTGGCGTAGTGCGGCACGTGCACCCAGAACGACACCGCGTCGACCTCGGCCCGGGTGCAGGCGTCGTGCAGCACCCCGACGATGCCGGTCGGGCCGTCGTAGCGGGTGGGGGTGAGCTGGTAGCGCTTGGCCGCGTCGGCGTCCGAGGCGCTGCCGCTGATCGGCAGCGGCCGGGTGTAGGGAACGTCGGCCAGCAGCGCGCCGAGCAGCACCACCCGCTCGACCTCCAGGCTGTGGCAGATCTCCAGCACCTGCTCGCAGAAGGTGCGCCAGCGCATGCTCGGCTCGATGCCCCGGATCAGCACCACGTCGCGCTCGGTGCCGTCCGGGCTGGCCACCATGAAGCGGGTGGTCGGCCACTCGACCCGACGGGTCTCCCCGTCGGCCATGGTGATGGTCGGCCGGCTGACCTGGAAGTCGTAGAAGTCCTCCGGGTCCAGCTCGGTCACCTGCCGGGCCTGCCAGACCTGCTCCAGATGCTCCACGGCGGCGGTCGAGGCGTCCGCGGCGTCGTTCCAGCCCTCGAAGGCCGCGATGGCGACCGGGGAGCGCAGAACCGGCAGCCCGTCGAACTCGGTCACGCCGTCACCTCGCCCTGCTCGTCGGGAGCGGCGCCGCTCCATCGCACCGTCGCGTCCCTGATGTCCTTCACGTCCGTCAGCCTACGTGCCGCCGCCGGGGCCGGCCCGTCGGCCGCGCCGGTCGCCCGGCTGGACCACCCGGGCGAACCGGACGAAGGGTACGCAGTGATCCGCCCGACACTATGTGGGATGCCCCCGTTGGTGTGACCAGGCCGTCGCCGCGCGCACTAACCTGGCCCTGTGCCTACTTCGTTGCGTGAGCTGCTGGCGGACCGGATCCTGATCGCCGACGGAGCGATGGGGACGATGCTCCACGCGGCCGACCTCACCCTGGACGACTTCGACGGCCTCGAGGGCTGCAACGAGATCCTCAACGTCACCCGGCCCGACGTGGTCCGCGGCGTGCACGACGCCTACCTGGCCGCCGGCGCGGACTGCGTGGAGACCAACACGTTCGGGGCCAACCTGCCCAACCTCGCCGAGTACGGCATCGCCGACCGGATCCGGGAGCTGTCCGAGGCCGCCGCGCGGATCGCCCGGGAGGCCGCCGACGCCTACGCCACGCCGGAGTGGCCACGGTTCGTGCTCGGCTCGATGGGGCCGGGCACCAAGCTGCCGACCCTGGGCCACGCGAGCTACGCCTCGCTGCGCGACGCGTACCAGGAGAACGCCGCCGGCATGATCGCCGGCGGCGCGGACGCGCTGATCGTCGAGACCTGCCAGGACCTGCTCCAGGTCAAGGCCGCGGTCGTCGGTGCGAAGCGGGCCCGGGACGAGGCGGGCCGGGACGTGCCGATCATCTGCCAGGTGGCCGTGGAGACCACCGGCACGATGCTGCTGGGCAGCGAGATCGGCGCCGCGCTGACCGCGATCGAGCCGCTCGGGGTCGACCTGATCGGGCTCAACTGTTCCACCGGGCCGGCCGAGATGGGCGAGCACCTGCGCTACCTGTCCCGCCACTCACGCGTCCCGGTGTCGGTGATGCCGAACGCCGGCCTGCCGGTGCTGACCGCCGACGGCGCCTACTTCCCGCTCGGCCCCGAGGAGATGGCCGACGCGCTGGAGCAGTTCGTCGACGACTACGGCGTCGGCCTGATCGGCGGCTGCTGCGGCACCACGCCGGAGCACATCCGGGTGCTGGTGGAGCGGCTGGGCGGGCGCCGGCCGGTGGCCCGGGCGCCCGAGCCGGAGGCCGGCGTCTCCTCGATCTACCACCACGTGCCGTTCGCGCAGGACGCAAGCGTCCTGATGGTGGGGGAGCGCACCAACGCCAACGGCTCGAAGGCGTTCCGCGAGGCGATGCTGGCCGCCGACTGGCAGGCCTGCGTCGAGACCGCCCGCAACCAGGCCCGCGACGGCTCGCACCTGCTCGACCTCTGCGTCGACTACGTCGGCCGCGACGGCACGCAGGACATGCGGGAGCTGGCCGGCCGGTTCGCCACCGCGTCCACCCTGCCGATCGTGCTCGACTCCACCGAGCCGGCGGTGATCGAGGCCGGGTTGGAGATGCTCGGTGGCCGGTGCGTGGTCAACTCGGTCAACTTCGAGGACGGTGACGGGCCCGAGTCCCGCTACGCGCGGATCATGCCGGTGGTCAAGGAGCACGGCGCCGCCGTCGTGGCGCTGCTCATCGACGAGGAGGGCCAGGCCCGCACGCGGGAGTGGAAGGTACGGGTGGCCGGCCGGCTGATCGACGACCTGACCGGCCGGTGGGGGCTGCGCCGGGAGGACATCCTCATCGACGCGCTGACGTTCCCGATCGCCACCGGGCAGGAGGAGACGCGCCGCGACGGCATCGAGACGATCGAGGCGATCCGGGAGATCAGCGCCCGCTGGCCCGGGGTCAACTTCACCGCCGGCATCTCCAACGTGTCGTTCGGGCTCAACCCGGCGGCCCGGCAGGTGCTCAACTCGGTGTTCCTGCACGAGTGCGTGCAGGCTGGCCTGACCTCGGCGATCGTGCACGCCAGCAAGATCCTGCCGATGTCGAAGATCCCGGACGAGCAGCGCGAGGTGGCGCTGGACCTGGTCTACGACCGCCGCCGCGAGGGCTACGACCCGGTGCAGCGGTTCATCGAGGTCTTCGAGGGCGTGGACGCGGCGTCGGCGCGGGCCACCCGGGCCGAGGAGTTGGCCGCGCTGCCGCTGGACGAGCGGCTGAAGCGGCGGATCGTCGACGGCGAGCGCAACGGCCTGGAAGCCGACCTGGACACCGCGATGGCCGAGGGGCGCACGCCGTTGTCCATCATCAACGACCTGCTGCTGGACGGCATGAAGGTGGTCGGGGAGCTGTTCGGCTCCGGGCAGATGCAGCTGCCGTTCGTGCTCCAGTCCGCCGAGGTGATGAAGACCGCGGTGGCGTATCTGGAGCCGCACATGGAGAAGACGGACGACGACGGCAAGGGTCGTATCGTGCTCGCCACGGTGAAGGGCGACGTGCACGACATCGGCAAGAACCTGGTCGACATCATCCTGTCCAACAACGGCTACGACGTGGTCAACATCGGCATCAAGCAGCCGATCGCCGCGATCCTCGACGCGGCCGAGGAGCACCGGGCCGACGCCATCGGCATGTCCGGGCTGCTGGTCAAGAGCACGGTCATCATGAAGGAGAACCTCGCCGAGATGGCTGAGCGGGGCGTGGCCGACCGCTGGCCGGTGCTGCTCGGCGGCGCGGCGCTGACCCGCGCGTACGTCGAGGACGACCTGCGGTCGATCTATCCCGGGCAGGTGCACTACGCCCGGGACGCGTTCGAGGGGCTGTCCCTGATGGACCGCGTGATGGCGGCCAAGCGGGGCGGCGCGCCGGTGGTGGACCCGGAGCGGGAGGCCGCGCTGGCGGCCCGCCGGGAGCGGCGCGAGCGGCAGCGGGCCATGGTCCGGGAGGTGCTGCCCGAGCTGGACGACGCCTCGGTCCGCTCCGACGTGGCGGTGGAGGTGGCGGTGCCCACGCCGCCGTTCTTCGGCACCCGGGTGGTCAAGGGCGTGCCGCTGGCCGACTACGCGGCGCTGCTCGACGAGCGGGCCACGTTCCTCGGCCAGTGGGGGCTGCGCGGCGCCCGCGGCGGCAAGGGCCCGTCGTACGAGGAGCTGGTGGAGACCGAGGGCCGGCCCCGGCTGCGCTACTGGCTGGACCGGCTCATCTCCGACCAGGTGCTGGAGGCGGCCGTGGTGTACGGCTACTTCCCGGCGTACTCCGAGGGCAACGACCTGGTGGTGCTGGACGAGAACGGGCACAGCGAGCGGGCCCGGTTCTCCTTCCCGCGGCAGCGGCAGGAACGCCGGCTGTGCCTGGCCGACTTCTTCCGCCCGCGCGGCGAGCAGCTCGACGTGGTGGCGTTGCAGCTGGTCACCGTGGGGCAGCCGATCAGCGAGTACACGGCGAAGATGTTCGCGGCCAACGAGTACCGCGACTACCTGGAGGTGCACGGCCTGTCGGTGCAGCTCACCGAGGCCCTCGCCGAGTACTGGCACCGGCGGATCCGGGCCGAGCTGGTGCTGCCCGGCGGCGGCCGGGTCGCCGACGACGACCCGGCCGACCTGGCCGGACTGCTGCGCACCGACTACCGGGGCTGCCGGTACGCGTTCGGCTATCCGGCCTGCCCCGACCTGGAGGACCGGGCGAAGATCGTGGAGCTGCTGGGCGCGGAGCGGATCGGGGTGCAGCTGTCCGAGGAGTTCCAGCTGGTGCCGGAGCAGGCCACCGACGCCATCGTCGTGCACCACCCGGAGGCGAGCTACTTCAACGCCAAGTGACGCCGTCGACGCCCCTGATCCGCGGGAACATCACGGTGACCGCAGAGGTTCGCCGGGTCGGATGCCTTACAGGCTGTTGACGTAGAAGGTGGTGAGCCGTTCGACGGCGGCGTCGACGTATGCGGGCTCGTCGTACATCTCGTAGTGGCCGGCGCCGTCGATCACCATGAGGTCGACGGGGTTGGGGGCCAGCTTCCACAGCTGCATGCCCATGTCGTAGGAGCCGGTGTTGCCGATGCGTCCGGCGAGGATGACCTGCAGCGGCTGGGTCATGAGCTGATCGGCCAAGTGGAAGGCGTCATAGCCCAGCAGGAGGGAGTCGCCGCGCAGGAGGCGCCGGTTCGTGGAGTGTTCGTTGCCGCCGCGCTCGGTGCGGTAGTAGGTGACGGCCTGAGTGGTGTCGATGTCGGTCAGGCCCGCTGCCGTGGCGTCCTCAAGGGTGTCGGGCAGCCAGTTCACGCGGGTCATCTCGCCGGAGCGGGCCTCTTCGGTCCGTGCGTCCGCGAGGGCGTCGAGTGCTGCGGCCGGACCGTCGGGGGAGAAGCTGCGGAACGCTTCGCCGACGTTGACGGGGACGACCGTGCCGACCGCCTTGATGCGGTGGTCCGTGCGGGCGGTGTGTACGGCGTAGCCGCCACCGGCGCAGATGCCGAGGACGCCGATGCGCTGCGGGTCGATGCCGGCGGTCGTGGTGAGCATGTCGATGGCGTAGGAGATGTCCTCACCGCGGCGGTAGGGGTCTTCGAGGTCGCGGGGCTCGCCCTCGCTCTGGCCCTGATGGGCGGGGTCGAGGACGAGCGCGGCGATGCCGTGGGCGGCGAGACGGGTGGCGTAGTTGGCGCCGATCTGCTCCTTCACGCTGCTGCCCGGGGTGGAGAGCACCACGGCGGGCCGCGGTGCGCTGCTGTCGGCGTCGTCGGGCAGGTGAAGGTCCGCGGCGAGGTCGATGGGGCCGCGCGGGATCGTGAGGTGCTGAATCATGCTTGGCTTCCTTCGTGAGATCATTGTTCCAGGAGAGTCCAGTACAAGACCGCATTTTGTACGAGCTGAAACTAATACGAAACTGTACCACATGGATAGGGGGACCGCGTGTCGGTCGACGGGGCGCAGCTGTGGACGCTGAACCAGCGGCTGCTGGCAGTCGTGATGGATGCCTGCACGGAGGAGCTGACCGAGCTCGGGTTGGAGACGAAGGAGTTCTTCGTCCTGGCCGAGGTGGAGGCATCGCCGTACCCGGCCGAGATCGCGACCGCGCTGCTGCTGCCCAAGGCGAGCGTGACGGTCTACGTGCGCAACCTCGTCGCCAAGGGCTTCATCCGCCGCGAGATCGACGAGGCGGACCTGCGACGTCACCGGCTCGTACTGACCGACGAGGGCACGAAAGCACGCGATCGGGCACTTGCAGCCCTCGCAGCGGAGTACGACCGCAGGTTGGCGAGGGTCACCCCCCAGGACCGCATGGAGTTGCAGCGCATCCTCAAGGAGATGCTCTCGCCCGCATGAGTCCATGGTCACGAGCGGTCCGTCTGCCCGGTGAGCCCCTGCTCGCCAGTGCGGTGACCGCGTAGATTGTCGGCCCGGACGACCGCCCCGGCGAACCTTCCCGACAGAGCACCAGCCCACGTCGCAGGGCGTCGTCGACTCCGGAGAATAGGATCCGGACGTGGCGACGGCGGTGGCCAGGCTGGCCGTGATCGGGCCGCCCGGCGCGGAGACGGCCGAGGTGGCGTACCGCCTCGCCGGCCGGCTCGGGGTCCCCTCGATCTCCATCGTGGACGCGGTGCAGTCAGCGGTGCGTACGGGATCGGAGTTGGGCGACGAGTTGCGTCGATTCATGGACGCCGGGCAGGCGCCACCGCTCGAACTGGTCGTCGCGATCGTGCAGCGCCGGCTCGGCGAGCCTGACGCGGTCGACGGCTTCGTCTTCTGGACGGAGTCGCCGGTGCTGCCGGTGATGCGGTCGCTGGAGACGTCGGGGTTCCGCGTCGTCGAGCTGGTCCTGGCCGATGCCGAGGCGGCACGGCGGTTGACGGGACGCCGCCTGTGCCGGGGCTGCGGCAGGGTCTGGCACGTCGAGTCGGCACCGACACAGGTCGACGGTGTCTGCGACCGTTGCGGTAGCGGGTTGGTCCATCGGGAGGACGATTTCCCTGCGGCCGTCGCCCGCCAACTGGGCGTGCACCACCGGCACAGCGCTCCCGTGCTGGCCCGCTACCGCTTCGCCGGTTCCCTGATCAGCGTCGATGCCGCCCGGCCGGCGGAGGAGATCACCACCGAGCTGGCCGGTCGACTCGCGCGGGGTTGACCGACCACGTGGGTCGAGCCGAGACGGCGCGTGTGGCGTCCCGGCCTTCGAGCCGGTGGATCAGGGCACCTGTCACCACTGCTCAGCCTCAGGGAATGCGCACCGCGTCCGGCTGGAAGATCTCGAGCTGGCCAGGGTACGGAGTGGGCGGATCCGGTTCCGGCAGGAGTTCCGCGGCCTCGGCGGCGAGACGGTCGATCGTCTCGACGGGCATGGAGAAGGCGATGTGCCAGGTCTCGTCGTCGTGGCCGATCAGGGCGGTGACGGTGTCGTCGTTGATGGCCCAGTGCACCGGTATGCCGGCGGCGTCGTCGATCTGCAGTGCGCGTCGCGCGGACCAGTCGGCCTGGCGGATGGACCGCAGGCGCGCGAGTTCGCTGAGGTGGGCCCAGAAGTGGAACTCCCACGTGGGCGTTTGCAGCATCACCACCACCACGGCGGGATCGTCACCGCTGCGATCGATCGACACACTGGCCATCGGGAAAGGATGACAGACGGCCTCGAAGCCGTCCCACGGGCTGGTGCCGGGCGCCCGTAGCGTCGGGGTCACGCCGGGTGGCACCATGCGTCCGGTGAGTTGGGCTTTGCTTGTCACGCCGCTGCACGTCGCGGCCGCGGACGGCGCACTCGGGTGGGCCGCCGACGCCGGGTCGTCCTTCGGCCTGCCCGAGGAGCCCCCGGCCGCCCGCGAGCTGCCGACGGTGGCGCAGGTCCTGGCCGCGTTCCGGGAGGCCGGGTGTCACGGCGTGCCGTGGTTCCGGGTCGTCGGGCATGATCCGGCCCGGGATCTTCCGGGCTGCCCGGACCCCGCCACCTGTGCGTCGACGGGAGGCAGGGACCTGGGCGAGGTCAGTCTGGGCGTCGACGGCGCGGACGGTGACGAACCGGTGGAGCTGGACCGGGCCGTGCGTGACGTCGGGTTCCGCAAGCCGTCCGGCGCCGCGGCGCTGGCCGCGGTGGTGGCGCTGGCGTCGCGGGCGGGCCCGCTGATGGTGTTCGACGACGGTGTGGAGCACGTGGTCGTGGTGTCGCCGGGTGACGATCCGGTCGACCTGGCCCGACACTGGCCGTGGTAGCCGCGCGACGACGCCCGGCCGGCCGCTCTCTCGGAGGCGGTGGTCGGTGCCGAACCAGCACAGCAGGGACGGCAGGGCAAGTGGCACCAGGGTCGCCGCCACCAGCACCGGCCTCCCGACCGGCTGCACGGCCCGGAAGCGGCGCCACTGTCGGCGGTTGAGCAGCACGGTGGCGACCAGCAGCACGGTGGTTTCACGGCGACGGCGACCCGTGCCCCGACCGGCCCGTACGGAGTGACCACCTCGTCGCCGTCGGCCGCGCGGAGGTAGTAGGTCAGCGTGTCGACGGCACCGGCCGGCAGGATCGCGCCCGCGCCGGCGGCGAGCCAGACCGACGCGACCCGCAGCGGGTGCGGGTCGACCGCCTCTCGTGTCGCGACATCGGTGGGGCCGGCGACATCCGGGCGGAGCGTTCCGGGAGGCGGTCGACCCGCTCACAGCGCCGTGCCCCGGGCCCGGGCGGCGTCCGTCAGCGGTTGGCGGACCTGCCTGGGCAGGCTGTCCAGGATGTGCCGGCGGCGCGCGACGGGCATTCCCGCCGCGAGCACGGCCGCCCACCGGGCGGGCATCTCGGTCAGCAGGCGCCGTACCTGCTCGTCTCCGAGGCGGGCGACAACGGCGGCGGCCCGCGCCGGTGGCAGCCAGGCCAGCACCGTCGCCTGGCGGGCCGTCGGCATCGCCTCGACGAAGGCCTGCACGTCGGTGGGTACGTGGTCGAAGAGAATCCTCTCGCCGAGGATCGCGGCCACCCGTGCCGGCTCCATGGCGGACAGCGTGGCGTAGAGCCAGGCGCTGCCGAGGTGGGCCTCCAACTGGACGACGTCGTCGACAGTGGCAGTGGCCAGCTCGGCGGCGGCGTCCCGCGGGGACAGGCGGCCGATCCGCACGGGCCGGTGCAGGAGGTGCACCCGTCGCGGCGACATCGCCGACAGCACCGCCTCGGCCCGCTCCGGCGGCATCCGCACCAGGAACTTCGCCCCCTGCGAGAGGCCGTGATCGAGCAGCCCGGCCACCCAGGGCTGAGGGGCCCGGGACAGCAGGTCGGTGGCCCGGGTCTCGTCGAGCCGGTTGACCACGAGGACGGCCGATCCGGCCGGAAGCGCGGCCACCTCGGCGAGTGCCCGGTCGTCGGGCACGGCGGCCAGATCAGCGGCCATCTTGCGCGCGGCGTGGCTGTGCGCGAACCCGACGCGCCTGGCCCACAACTCGCGGTTGCGCCGGGGCAGGCGGTCCGTGTCGGCCGGAGGAGGCCACGACAGGGCGAGCACCTGGGCGGCGGGAAGACGCCGCAGCACGGTGTCCGCCGTCGTCCAGGACTCGAGATGCAGCAGCGCGGAGAGCCGGTCGTCGGACACCGTGCCCAGCAGCGCGGCCGACCGGTCCGGCGGCATGCCGTCCAGCAGCCCCGGGAGCCGATCCAGCGGGATCTCCACCAGAAGATCGGCGGCCCGGGCGACAGGCATCGCGCCGAGGACGTGCAGTGCCGGTTCCGGGGGGAGCAGCACCAGCCGCGCGGCGGCCAGCCCTTCGTCCATGCCGGCCAGCAGCGCCGCGCACCGGTCGCGGGGCAGCGCGGCGAGACGCCGTGCGGCGGACGCCTCGTCCATCTCCGCGAGGACCCAGCAGGCGTCGTCCTGGCTCATCGTCATGAGCTGGTCGACCGACTGCTGGACCGGCATGCTCGCCAGCCGCTGCGCGGCCGAGCGCGCCTGCCCGGCGTCGACGTAGATGTTGCCCTGCGCCACCTGGTAGATCCGTGCGCCGTCCTGGGCGGCGGCGTTCATCTCGACCCGGTCGGCGCCGGCCGGACCCGCTTCGTCAGCCATCGCCTCGCACGTGGAGGTCGCCCTGCCCCACCTGGTAGATCCGGCTGTGGTCGCTGGCCGTGGCCCGCTGGGTCACGTCGCCCCGCCACCTTCGGCCGGTCGCCCGCAGGGCGGGAACCAGGTCGTCGTCCAGCAGGCGCCGCAGTTCGACGGCGGCCTCCGGGTCGTGCGCCAGGAGACGGCGGAGTCGATGCTGCCACTGCTGGGCCAGCTCCGCCTCGAGGGCGGAGCGGTCACCGTCGGACGCGGCGACGAGATCCGCGCGGGTGTCCACCAGCTCGGCCTCGACGACCTCGGCGCGATCCGGATGGAAGCGCCGCCAGACGGTGTCGACAGCCGACTTCGCCGTCGACCACGCGTCGGTGGCCAGCAGCGCGACGACGGTCGTGCCCGCGGTGTTGGCCAGGGCCCACAGCTGCGGATCCACGCGGAGACTCCCCACTGTCGACGACGGTCGTCGATCCAGCGTAGATGACCCACGCCGCGCCGGTGGGGCAGCAGAACCGCGCCGACGTCCTGATGCGGGCGTACGCCGAGCGCCGGTCGCGGCCGTCGGACCCCTGACGAAAGTGAGGGTGCGGGCCTGCCGTCCGGGGGGTGCGCCGGACCGTCGACGGTCCCTACCGTCCCCCGATGACCTTCATTCGCAGGCTGATACCGGCCGTGCTGATCCTCGCCGCCGGCGTCGGGGCCGTGGGGACGCTCGCTCCGGGTGGCCTCGGCGACCCCCGGCCGCAGGTGGTGACCGGGGGCGTCTCGGCCGACCTGTACCGCGACGTCGTCGGGGTGCCGGCGGACGTCGTCCGGCTCGGTGAGCACGTGGCGCTCGGCGCGCCGCTGGCCCTCTCCGTCGCGCTCGCGTGGGTCGGCTGGGTCGGATGGCGGCGGCGCACCGCAGCGACCGCCGTCGTCGCGCTCACGGCCGCGGGTGCCGTCCTGGCGTACGTCACGAGCGAGGCGCTCAAGCTCGTCGTGGATCAGGAGCGACCCTGTCGGGCCATCGCCGACGTACCCGGCTGGGTGCCGTGTCCGCCGGCCGGGGACTGGTCGTTCCCCAGCAACCACGCGACCGTCGCCGGTGCCCTCGCGACCGGGTTGGTGCTGGCCGCGCCCCGGCTGGCCGGGTTCGCGGTGCCGGCCGAGATCGGAAGAGCGTCGTGTAGGGAAAG